>NZ_JAQFPJ010000008.1:0-213298 GCF_027712065.1 Bacillus cereus group sp. BcHK124 | reverse complement strand
AATCACTTGACTAGCAGGGCTTACTGATATATTTAATTAACTTTCGTTATAATTGGTTAAATAAATCGTAACAGTTAGTTACCCTTCTACACTTTCACGAAGAATCGTTTGTGTCACAACAGAGCCAGCACTTGCTCCAAACGCTTGGATAAAACGACTTAGCAATAAAACTTCAATGGAATTTGCAATAAAGCATAAGAAACTTCCAGCGCCATATACGACAATTCCAAATAACATTGCCGGGCGACGGCCAATAATATCCGATAACCATCCAATAAAAAATACACCTAAAGCAAATCCAGCAAAATACACACTAAGTGTTAACTGCACCTCATTATTACTTACATGTAACGCCTTTGAAATATCAGGTAAAGACGGTGTGTAAATCGTTTCACTAATTTGCGGAAATGCGACAAGAATAATCATTAACAAAAGTGATGGTACTGAGACTTTTTTCATTTTTCATACCCTCCTATAACTTTGAAAATCTCAGAAATAAAAAGACTTTCTTTAGCTACGGAACAGGAGGGGCCATTATAGAAATTCGATCATAAAACAACAAAGAAAACACCTCAATTACGTATGTTAATACTTATAGGAGGGTAATATTAACATCGATTTTTAAATATACTTTTTCAATTATATTACATATTGCGTTTCTTTTACTAGTGCTCGGCCTTGGAGGATTATTAAAAAGATAACTTGATACAGTCACCTTTTTATGGAATAATTAGAAATAGTTTGAATTCATAAGTTTAATTATTAAACGATAGACTAGCATATTTTAATGTCACAAGCTTACAAACAGGAGGACTTTGGTAATGATTGAAATTTTAAGGACAGTAATAAATTTCCTAATCTCTCTATTCTCAGGAGAATTACCACTTGTCTATTATGTGTGGATTATCGCTCTATTTATCATGCAAATAATCCAGGCTACTCTCAGCTATAAGCTCTTTAAAAAGAAAGATAATTTCAGCACTTATATGTCAACAGAATTACTCGCTTTTATCATTCTATTGTTTGGTGGTATGTTAATATCTAAGTTACTTGCCTACATAATAGACGATCCTACTATTAGTATGACAAATGTAACACATTATTTTATTTCCCTTATCATATTAACTATATTCGTCTCTATTGGCTTTATTAAAGACTTTTTACAATCATCTATTAGTAATAAAAATGTAGCTCTTTTTGCCATTTTAGTAGTGTCCTTACTATCTAGTATACTGTCATTCAAGTTTTTATCACCTTTCATTGCAGGTTCTTTTACTCTTTCTAAATCTTTTATAACCACTTTAATTATTATAGTACTCGGGTTAATTGCTATTTTAATCTCTTTAGAGGAAAAGTATGCAGATGAAGAGTAATTCTTGCATTCATAGTTTGAAATTGGGTATCTATTCTTTTTTATCGGTAGTATTAAGAAATAACATTCATTGAATCGAAAATTACGTAGAAATGAGGAACTACAATTGAGCATTGAACAACAATTATATGATGCAGCGAAAAATTTAATTGACCAAAGATATCCACATGGTTGGGGCGGAGCTGCAGCAATTCGTGTAGAAGATGGATCTATTTATACAAGTGTAGCACCTGACGTAATAAACGCTTCAACAGAACTTTGTATGGAAACAGGTGCAATTTTAGAAGCGCATAAATTTCAAAAGAAAGTTACACATTCTATTTGTCTCGCAAGGGAAAATGAGCATTCTGAATTAAAAGTATTATCACCTTGTGGTGTATGCCAAGAACGTTTATTTTATTGGGGACCAGAAGTACTATGCGCCATTACAAATTCTAAACAGGATATCATTTTTAAGCCGTTAAAAGAATTGCAGCCATACCATTGGAGCGAAGCATATTATGATGAATTCGCAAAAGAATGGAGTACGAGATAAAGTGAGGGTTTTGTTCACCACCTACTGATTATTAGCCTTCACCAATCGGGCTTTTATGGACAGTTGATCTGCCACCTGACTTCTTTGGCCCACCCGAATTTTGAGGCGGGTGTCTTACTGCCCGTTAATTCGGGATAAAGTGAAGGTTGCTTGCAAATAGCAAGAGAATAAAGAAAAACGCACCGTCACAAATGACGGTGCGTTTTCTATGTAAGAGCTACTAGAAGATACCCTTCTAGCCTACTCCCATTTATAAGTCCAAAATTGTTCAAGTTGCAACCATTTTAATGTTGCTGCATCTTTGTTTTTGATTTTCGCGTGTGTCTCTTCAAGCATCGCTTCTGTTTGCGAACGGTGCGCACCTAGTGCAGCTAATTTATGCTCGAATACTTCACTAATATTGTTTACAACATCTGGCTCACCGAGTACAGCTTCACGATTTTTCGTAATCGCAACCGCATGAATAACTGGACGTTCTTCTTTTGACATACGTGATACGGCGCGAACGACAGCGCGGCCAAATGCATCATGATCTGGATGTACGCCGTGCTCTGGATAAAATGTAATAATTCGAGATGGATTTACTTCTTGAATGATTGCTTCAATTTTGTCTGCAACGAAATCAACATCTTCAAATTCTAACGTTTTATCATGGAAACCAAGCATTCTTAAATCTTTGATTCCCATCGCTTCACATGCATCTTTTAATTCTTTTTCACGTATATTTGGAATCGTTTCACGGTTAGCAAACACGTTCTTACCCATGTTACGTCCCATTTGTCCTAGCGTACCGCACGCATACGTTAC
Organism: Bacillus cereus group sp. BcHK124; assembly: GCF_027712065.1. Lineage (NCBI taxonomy): Bacteria > Bacillati > Bacillota > Bacilli > Caryophanales > Bacillaceae > Bacillus > Bacillus cereus group sp. BcHK124. The sequence continues at coordinate 210,584 of NZ_JAQFPJ010000008.1, read as the reverse complement.
AGGTACTCCTTGATCTGTTAATAAGCGAATTGTTCCTCCCGCCGCAAATGCTTCATCATCTGGATGCGGAAATACAACAAGTACATGTCTCTCCATAAGTTTCCCTCCTTCTTACTTAAATGGCGTTAAGCTTAACTCAAGCGCTACTGCTAAGCGACCTTGATTATCGTGCCCTGCAAGTAATAAACGCTCTTTATCGTCTACTTCCCAGTGCGTAATACCTTCTGCATATACCCAGCCATGATCCATCTTTAAACCAACTCGGTATGGGTTTGTTCCAGTAATCTTCCCGCGCTCAAAGCGAATAATTGCATTTCGAATAAATGCTCCAACTGTCATCATCTTTTCATTAAAGTGTGACGCGTACGCTCCGTTCGTCGTTTCTAAATGAATATATACATCTTTATTTACAAAACGTTCAATTTCATTTTGAATAAGAGAACTATCTTTTACTATTTCCATCGGAATTCACCTCTTTAAACCATTTTACGCAAAAATAATGTAAATTGCTATCTCTATATTAGAGGACAACGCCCACTTTTCCTAATAATTTGCACTGTGTTTCTTCATTTTTTTATATCATATTTGACACTCCCACGGCTAAAGCCGCAAGCTGACTAACGTCAATGGGATTCTTGCTACCAAAGGCGACGTCTATTTCTAGTATCGCTGACGTGCAAGATTGCGGTGTGCCATCACCACTCCGTATCCAGTGCATCTAGCAGATACGGCACTCGTTCTATTACCAAACGAGTCAGATTGTGAGTTCTCAAATGTGTTTTAGCGTCTTGTACTTGACGACTCAATACATTTTACGGAGCAGAAGAATTTGTTACTCCAACCTCATATGTATTCTGTTTTCAGAGAACAAGATTGTTTTAGAGACTTTTACTTGTCTGTTATGAAAATTATACCATTTCAAATACTCGATGTACAGAACATACTTTCGGTATTTTATCTGTACATCGCATTTGACCTCACTATCATCCACCCCTAAAGGGGGTACTATCGCACCGTAGTGGGCTTTCCTATTCGGAAAATCTGTAAAATCATCATTTTTTCCTTCACTTTGTTAAATAGTTTTCTTTCTTTTTTGAATTTGCTACAATATAAATTATGCAGAAGGATGCATGTTTACAATTGAATACATACTTTAAAGAAGGTGACATGATTGGAACAATCAGCACATGAAGTAGCAAATTGGCAATATTATTTTGCAATTGCCGTATTTTTAGTCACGTACGGATTTATTATTTCTGAGAAATTGAATCGTGCTGTAATCGCACTATTCGGTGCTGCTATTATGATTATTTTTGGAGTTGTTGAATTACATACTGCTTTCACATCTCATATTCAATGGGAAACGATTACCCTTTTAATTGGGATGATGATTCTCGTACATATTACGAGTCAATCAGGCGTATTTGAATTTGTGGCCATTAAAGCAGCAAAAGCAGCCGACGGAAAACCAATCCGCATTTTATTATTGCTATCCCTATTAACTGCTGTCGGATCAGCATTTTTGGACAACGTAACAACCGTATTATTAATCGTACCTGTTACGCTATCCATTACACGTATTTTAAAAGTTAATCCTGTTCCTTATTTGATTTCAGAAGTATTATTTTCAAATATAGGCGGAACAGCAACATTAATCGGTGATCCACCTAATATTATGATCGGATCAGCAAATAAGCATTTAGACTTCAATGCCTTTTTACTTAACTTAGCTCCTATTGTAATTATTATTTCTATCGTGACACTTGGCATTATTTACTTCATGTATCGTAACAAACTAAAAACAACACCTGAGCAAATCGAAAAATTAATGGCATTAAATGAAAAAGATTATATTAAAGATCAAAGCCTCCTTTTGAAATCCATTTCGATTTTAGGACTAACTATTTTAGGCTTTGTACTTCATTCCATTATTCATGTAGATGCTGCAGTTATCGCGATGACAGGTGCTACACTTCTTATGTTAATCGGTGTGAAAGAACATGATATTGAAGATGTATTTGCCCACGTCGAATGGGTAACCATTTTCTTCTTCGCCGGACTATTCGTTCTCGTTGGTGGTTTAATTGATATCGGACTTATTTCTTCACTCGCAAAAGAAGTAATCGACGTCACAAATGGCGATATCGGTTTCGCCGCTATACTTATTTTATGGGTATCAGGTATCGCATCTGCAACAATTGACAATATCCCATTTGTCGCAACGATGATACCACTTATTCAAGACTTAGCTACAGGACTCGGACTATCTGTTGATTCTCCGCAAATCGAAGTACTATGGTGGGCATTATCACTTGGAGCTTGCTTAGGAGGAAACGGAACGTTAATCGGAGCGTCAGCAAACGTAGTCGTTGCTGGTATTGCAAAACGTGAAGGACATGCTTTCTCTTATATGGACTTCTTAAAAATTGGTTTGCCGTTAACAATCATTGCATTACTATTATCACATGCTTATATATATTTACGTTATTTAATGTAAAAGTTGTATTGCATGAAATTATATCGTCACATACAAAAGGTTTGCAGCATCCGTGCTGCAAACCTTTTTTCATCACCAAAATATACCGATAATTGCTAATCCACCTAAAATCATACCACCAATTTGTCCAACGATTGTTGGCGATAGTTGAACACCTTTCCTCACTTCTACAACCGGTCTTTCGTGCCTTAGTTGCTGCACTTCGCTTTGCAGTTGATGTACACTTCCGTGCAATTCTTTAATTAACTCCTTTAATTCAGCGACCTCTTCATTTACTGGTTTTGCTTTTTCTAAATTCATTTTGCATAGCCCCTTATAAATTCAATCAGTACACTGTAAATTTTCGCCAATTATCATTATTTCTCCTGCATACTATATATATAATTCCGAATATACTTTCTAACCTTGTAGCTCTATCCATTCATTCCGCAATATCCCCATAATGATACGATCAAAACACTTTCCATCTCTTTGAACCGCTTCTCTCATAAAGCCTTCCATTTGAAAACCCATCTTTTTATACAATGCAATGGCAGGTTTATTATACGAAATAACATCGAGACCGATGCGGTGTAAATTCAATTCATAGAAAGCATACTTTAGAATAAGATGTATCGCTTCCTTCCCATATCCTTTTCCTCTATTATTCGCATCTCCTATACCAATTGCTAACAAACCCGTTCTGTTATTCCACTCTATGCCATGAATCGCCACAAAACCAATTAATCGATCATCTTGAACTGTCCTTACCATGAAAGATACACTATTCGATCTCCGTCCCTTTAATAGCCCATTACTTGCTATTTCATGTATCGATTGTGGGAATGCTACATCTGTATCTACATTTCTTACATACTCACTATCTTCTTGCCACATAGCCATTACTTCAGCATCTGCTTCTCTCATAGCTGTTAATTTAATCGTTTTATTTTGAAAAAGATTCATTGTCATTTCAAACTCCCCCTTTTTAATAACGGGGATACTTATTTTAGCCTATTTATCCCCTTGTTCCATAAACCGCTTTATAAACGGGATACTTACAATAAGCGCTGACATTGGCACATCTCCTCTGCATTAAATTACGTTCATTGTATAATTTTTTATTTATTCTAACAATAAAAAAAGACCCTCAAAATTTAGAGGATCTTCCTAACAACGAATCGATATTATTTCGTAAACATTTTCTCCGCTTCATCCATTGCCATTTTGTTACCTAAAGCAGAATAGTCAAGCCATGGTTGATCATTGATAATGTATACATGCTTGCCTTTAACAGCTTTTAAGTCTTTCCAAATTGGTTTTTCTTGAAGTTGTTTAAATGCTTCTTTTGCTTTATCATCTCTATTTACAACAACAAATATAGCATCTGCATCAAAGTCAGGTAATACTTCTTGTGAAATGACTTCGAAAGGACGGTTTCCATCGATTTTCTCTACACCATTTGCAGGTTGTAATCCTAAGTCTTGGAATAAAATTGGTCCCATCGGTCTTTTCGTACTAAATACACGTAATTCTTTTGCAGTAACACGAATTGCCATTACTTTTTCGTTATTACCTAGCTCTTTATCTATTAAACTTTTTACTCGTTTTGATTGCTCTTCATAATCTTGAATATATGTATCAGCTTCTTTCTCACGGTTTACAAGTTTACCAACTTGTTTTAAATGGTCTCTCCACGTACCTTCATCTAAATTGAAAGTATGTGTTCTTGCAATTTTTTCGTATTTCGCTACATCTTTTCCAGCATATTTTTCATCAACATAAATGTCAGTTGGCTTTAATTGAAGTAATGCTTCCATATTCGGATCAGTTACAACACCAAGTTTCTTCGTATCTTTCAGTTGTTCTTTTGCATGGGGTAAGAAATCTTTTAAATCTCCCCCAATTACAGAACCTACTGGTGTAATTCCTAATGCAAGTAAATCATTCGTTAAATGAATAGACATTGAAGCAATTTTTGGGTCATTATTTTTTTCCGTTTTTTTCGTTGCCTCTTCATTAGCTTTCGTTTGACCACATGCTGCTAATACTAAAATACACATTACGCTAAATAAAATAGTAAGTTTCTTTTTCATATGTTCTCCTCTTTGAAGTATTTATTTTGTTTTTGTAAGTAAATAAAGAAAATACGGTGCTCCTAAAGCTGCCACTACTACACCAGCCGGAATAGAATTTGGTTCAAATATAGAACGACCTATCGTATCTGCTAGTACTAAAATAATCATTCCGATAATGCCAGCTAAAGGAAGAAAGTGTTGATATGTAGTACCTACTAACTTCCTTGCGATATGCGGAGCAACTAAACCGATAAAACCAATCCCTCCTGCCATCGATACACTCGCGCAAGATAATCCAACCGCTGTAGCTAATAGTAATAACCGTTCTTTTTGAACAGAAACACCAAGTCCTGCCGCTACACTATCACCTAGTGACAATGCATTTAACGTTTTAGATTTTAGCCACGCATAAGGGGTTAGTATGAAAATCCAAGGTAATAATGCAAGGACATGAATCCAATCCCTTCCCCACACATTACCAACTAGCCATCTAGAAGCGAATGTATACGTCTCATCATTTAACTTGAGAGAGAAAAATAATGAAATTGCACTAAAACCAGCTGAAACTGCAATACCAACGAGAATAAGTCTAATGGGAAGTAAAGCATTTGACCGATCACTCGCAAGTAAAATAATAAGAAATGCAGCTAATACTCCTCCGCCAAATGTAAATAACGGTATTAAAATCGATGCATTCTCATTAATAGAATGAAAGAACGTAACGAATAGAATTAGCCCGAAGGATGCACCTGCATGTAATCCTAAAATACCAGGGTCTGCAAGTGCATTACGTGATAATCCTTGTAAAATCGCACCAGAAATCCCAAGGCCAATACCAGCTAACATGGTGATTATAATTCTTGGCATACGATAATCGTATAGCACTGTTGCGCTCTCAAAATCACCATAACCGAAAAGTGTTTGAATTACTTTAAGTGGCGCTATGCTTAGTGTCCCCGTATTTAAGCTAAGCAAAATGACAGCGATACCAATACAACCGAATATTGTAGTTACAGTAACGGCTCTCTTTTTATCCGTGTTTAAAATCTTCTTCACTTACAACTCCCTCCCAACTTTACGTGCTATATAGAGGAAGAACGGAACTCCAACAAGAGCCACCATAATTCCTATTGCAAGTTCTTTAGGAGGATTTACTATTCTTGCCCCTAAGTCAGCTAAAACTAATAACATAGCTCCTAATAACGCCGACATAGGAATAATAAGTCGATAATTCACACCAACTAATTTTCTAGCAATATGCGGAATAACAAGTCCTACAAATCCGATAGAACCAACTGCTGAAACAGATACACCTGCAAGAATGACTACTATAATCATCCCTAGTATTCTCGTTCGGTTCGTTTTTACTCCTAAATTCGTAGCGACGTCATCCCCCATTGATATGAGTGAAATAGACCGCCCTATCACTGTTGCAAAAAGAATTGTTATGAGAATAATAGGAACTAAAAATTTCAAGTGTTCCCACTTAACACCTGCAACACCACCAGCGTACCAAAACGCTAAATCTTGACTTAAGTCATAATAAATCGCGACACCTGAACTTAACGAATGTAAAAGCGCAGCCATAACTGCCCCAGCGATCGTTAACCTCATCGGTGTTAATCCGCCTGATGTTGCTGATCCGATAATAAAAATGAGCACTGTACTTAAGACCGCTCCAATAAAGGAGACAATCATTAAATAGGAATACGGCATATGCGGGAAAAAGGCAAAACTAAGTGCTACTACAAACATCGCACCTGCATTTATGCCAAGCACACCTGCATCCGCTAAAGGATTTCGTGTTACTCCCTGCATAACAGCTCCAGCCACTGCAAAAGCCGCTCCTACAACTGCTGCACCAATTACCCTTGGAAGTCTTAATTCATAAATAATTTGGTGCTGCGTTAATTTCAGATTATAATCAAAAACCGCTGTCCATACGGTTTGCAAATGGATATCCTTTGCACCAAATGCAACAGCTAAAAATATAGAGCCGATTAAAGATAAAATTGTTAAGCTCATGAAACATATGAACTTAATATGTAGCCAGCGATTATTGCCAGCATATACAGCAGGCTTATGTAACATGTTTCATTTCATCCTTTATATTCAGTTGTTTTTTATAATTGTTTTTTATTTATAATTATTATTGATAATAATTATCATTTTCATTTAGATATTATATCCCCACTTTTTTTAAATTGCAAACTATTTTTTTACTTTGTTAAATATTAAAATACTTATTACGATTTCTATCCAAAACTTACAAATACATGCAAAATAGACTACTGGAATATTTTTCGAATTGTAGTATACTTAATCATTATTTTGAGTTTTCTAACAAAAAAATCGAAGGTGACACAATGTTCTATTTAAAACAACTACTATACTTCACTTACGAGCAAGCATTATCTTGCTTATTCCCAGTTATTATTTTCTTAACACTAGCCCTATCAAAAATCATTTCTATCCCAGGATTCTACCGCTACGATTTCATACTCATCGTATGCCTTCTTATGCAGTGGGTTATGTACAAGACTGGCCTTGAGACGAAAGACGAATTAAAAGTAATTACGGTCTTCCACCTCATCGGCCTTTTACTAGAAATATATAAAGTTCATTTCGGTTCATGGAGTTATCCGGAAGAGGCATATTCAAAGGTTTTTGGAGTTCCACTTTACAGCGGCTTTATGTATGCAAGTGTTGCAAGTTACATATGCCAAGCGTGGAGAAGATTGCATTTACAAATGTATCTCTGGCCGAGGGCTATTTTTGCCGTACCGCTAGGAGCAATGATTTACTTTAATTTTTTCACACATCATTTTCTATATGACTTTAGGTGGGTATTAACTTTACTATTATTCATTGTTTTCTTTCGGACATTTGTGGAATTTTCATTACGAGGCGTTACATATAAAATGCCACTCGTTCTCTCCTTTTTTCTTATCGGATTCTTTATTTGGATTGCCGAAAACATCGCAACATTTTTCGGAGCATGGCAATATCCAAATCAACGAGAAGTATGGAATCTCGTTCACTTAAGCAAAATTAGCTCATGGTTTTTACTCGTTGTTATTAGCATTATGATTGTTACACAACTTAAATATTTGAAGGCGTCGAAAAGATAACGCTGATTATGTAAAAACAGATAGCCCATCACTCATTAGAGAGTAATGGGCTTTTTTATTAATATTTTTTAAACCGTTCGTTATAAATTCATCATAATTTACAAGAGCATAAGCATTTGCACATTATGAACTACTACTAGCAGAAGAGGTTGCTGCAGATGAAGCGGCAATCGTTGCCATCATAGCTGCCTGTTGCGCTTGGATGAGGACTTCTATCATAGTTTGTAAACCTGTGTTGGTAGCTTTACTTTCCTCACCTTTCTGACTTACGAACAGTTGAATAGCAATAAGAATATTCGTATCTGTATGCCAACGGAACAATTTCTCCCCCTGCAATTTTTCAATCAACGCTTTAATAGAATGAATCTCTTTTTCTCCATCCTCTAGTAACGCTAATAGCCCGATTGCTGGGTAATGCATTTGTTTCACTTTTACCTTTTCTTGCTTTAACAAATTCCATATGTTTGTGCATGTTGCAACTAATATTTCTTCACGGACATCCTTCTTTAATGAAAGAATATGACTTAAAAATTGAAGATCATTCCCTTTACGTAAGCCAGCTTTCGCTAGTTTCTGATAAAGACGCTCCACTCGATCCATAAGTGTTTCTACATGCTCTGATTGTCCCGCTAATAAAACCGCGAGCGGATAATCATTTGTACCTGTTAGAAAAAGATGATCCTCTTTCATACGTTTATATACTTGCATCGAACGCTGAATGTGCGTGCCATGATGTTCATTATCTTCTGTTAAAAGCACAGCTGCTGCAAGATAAGTAAATATACTCCGGCTAAAACCACCAGCGACCAATTGTTCATATAAATCTAAAAAATTCCGAAAAGCTTTCTTGTAATCTGTAAAGTGAATATCTAATGTTGCGGCCACCACAAAGCGATGATAAGACTTTAAGTATGAAAACATTCCTACCTCATTCTTAATATAACTACTAATTTCTAAAAAACGTTTGAGATCAAGCAATTTATCACTACTTGCATACATAGCAGCAATCATCATTCCTGTTCGAGAATCACTCGTTTTCCATTTTAGTTCTCCCTTTATCTGTGCATATGTATGTGTGTATTGCTCCAGCTTTTGTTCTAATGTAATCATAGTATTCACCCCTATTTCTAATTTTTCTCTTTTATTATACGTATATTCCATATTTAGGAATACTATAATTAATAATCTCACTATAAAAATGATAAAATTTCTTTATCCCTATATATTAGTTTCTTCTCCTTCTTCATCAGCATCACGATGATAATCCCTAATTCTTCAAGAAGTTATACAAAAAAGGTAGATAATAATTTATCTACCTTTTTTGTATATATTATTTAACATTACACCTGTATTGCTCGTTATATGCAATTAAGACTAAAGAGCTTTAATAATACGTTCCATTGCCTTCATTTGACCAATATGATCTGCTTCATGATAAAGCATCATACCGTATAGCTCCCCTACTGTTTCCAATCCTAGGAATGGCTCTGGAAGTTTATTTTCAAATGCTTCTGCTGGAATTTCATTAATACGTTTCGCTTGTTCTTTTAATTGAGCCGCTAACACTTCCAATGACGGCCCCTCTGTTTTCCATTTAGATGGTCTTGATCCATACCCAAACATACCTGGATATTCAGTTGGTAATTGTTTAAATTCTTTTCCAAACATGAAAACTTCTGCTGCCGTTAACACATGACCGATATGCCAACGAATTGTATTGTTAAAACCTTCTGGCTGTGTATCTACAGTTTTATCGTCTAGCATCTCCATAAATTTAAGCAATTCCCCACGTGTTATTTCAAATTGTTTTAAGCCAACTAGTCTATTCATTTAATCGTTCTCCTTCTTCATGTACCATTTATTATGAACTAAGAATGTTCAACTTATTAAACTTTCACCTTGTTTAATCTATCAGAAACAAATAAGAAATACATCTAATATGCTTAGTAAAAATAATAAAAAGGTTCCACCCTCGTAAATATAGAATTACTTACTACACAAATAGTTTAGTAAGTAAAAGAGGAGTGTTAATTTCATGTTACATGTTTTAAAACAGCAATATCACCTTATTCGCTCTACAAGAGAAACTTTATTTTCGTTTTTGGAAGAAATCCCGCTAGAAAAATTACATAGCACTGTTCCCAATTTCGGAAACGGTAGTATTATAAAGACCCATATTCATGTAGCTGATTGCTACCGATACTGGCTTGGATCATTCGCATTCAAGCAAAAACGGGCAGATTTTTCATTTGCTAGTAATTATGAAATTGAGCATGCAGATGTCACGAAAGTCCGTGCTAGATTTAAGTTAGTAGATGAAACTGTACAACGTTTTTTAGATGAATACAATGACCGGTGGCTCGAAAATATAGCAAATGAAGTGAAATGGCAAAAAGAGCCTTGGAGCACAACGCCGCTATGGCTTTTAACTCATACGGAGACGCATGAGTTTCACCATAAAGGCCAAATTGTATCTATGGCTCGTCACCTTGGGTACACCCCTCCTAATACAGATCTTAATCTTAATTAATTCAATCGTTCAAACAAATGAATTACTATAACTATCGTTAGCAGTGTTTATATATATGGAAAGGCCCTTCATTCTTTTTGATGTTGTTTATAGTTTTGCAATTTTTTTGCGGCACAAACTTGTAATATATTTTAATTATGTTTGTGTCGTGTTCTTACTAACTAGTTTCATATCCATAAAAAATATATTAATATGTTTCCTTCTATAATTTCAGTTACCTAATCAATAAGAGGTTCTTTCTTTTTATTATGAATGTATACAAAACAAAAACGAAAATTCCGAAAATAAAAGTTAAAAACGCTGGTAACACTTTATCATTTGGCACGTACATTTTTCGAAATGTGCGTGCCATCCTGTTTATACAAACATTTCCCCTAAAGGTCCAAAAAAGAATAAGAGAGCTAATACAACTACTGCTACCGCCATAATGGTAATAATGGTGCCTTTTTTCACTATAATTCCCTCCTTATTTTGGATAGGTATTTATTTCATTTCAGAACGCATGAAATTCCAGACTCCAGCTAAACTAAACAAGAGAAAGCCACCTATTATTGCTAGGTACAAATCTTGGGTTGTCTGTGTAAATCCAAGTTGATTTTCTGGTGTCATAGCATAAGCAGGCTGCGACCAAGGATAATATCTTCCATACTTTGAACCTGTCACAAAGATATTCGGAATTATAAAAGCAAAGTTCAAGGCAATTGGAAGAGAAAAGTTTTGCCATTGTATCGCCAACCAGGTTTGAAGGGCTACAAGAGGCAGAATGGACAACCACCCATTTAGAAACAGGCCTAAAAATTCGAAATATGGAAATGTTCCTGTCACCCCCATCACTTTCCCTAATATAAGGAAATACAAAAACATCATAACATTTGTCATTCCTACCAACAGCCAACCCCATATCATCTTTGATAGATAAAAGTATACTTTGGGAATAGGATAGGACAAAAGTTGCTTCCACCCCCCATTTGCATGTTCAAAACGGCAGAGTATTGCCAGATACACACTTGAAAGTAGTGGACAAAGAACAGTTCCATACAAAAACTCGACTTGGGTCCATGCCCCCGTCCATCCTACCATTCCATTCTCTTCAAAAACATGGATATGAGTAACATAGTTGGCCACTCCAACAACAGTAAGAAATAGAGGTTTTATCAGAATAATCAGCCAAATTTGCGTATAGTTCCTAAGCTTCAGCCAATCACTCCATAATACATCTTTAAACATACTCTTCCTCCTAATCTACTTCTCTATTGGAAAAATGTATCGATCCAATGATAGTGAAAAATAAGCCCATGCCAACGCTAATCCAAACCCATTCCCACTGGTAATTAGGGGAATTAACTATACTAGAAAAATCAGTAATGATATTTTCATTCGAAAATGTTACTTGGTATGGCAGGACCCACGGAAGATATTGTGTAACCCCCGGCAGCTGAATCAAAAATAGCCCCAAGGCTATTCCTACTCCTCCCATCATCATCGGTATCGCCTGATTATTTAATACCATGGACATCCATAGCTGCAGCCCAATAAGAGCAAAAGAAGTCAGATATGGAAACATTGTAAAATAAAAGATTCTAGAGGCATTAAATGTAGCGCTCCCTCCAAATAAAAATCCAGAAAGGCACATAGCACCCATTAAAAATAACCCCGAAAATAGGACACCAAAGCATATCCACATGTAGCGCGTCCAATAGTATTGAGTCTTGGATATTGGCATAGAAAAGATAAGTTTCCACGACCTTGCCTGGTGCTCTAAATTAGCAATATACGAGCATAAAATTGTAACGGAAAGGTGGATAATAAAATAGTTGCCGTAAAATGTAATCATCCATATGGTACCCCAAATGTTATAACTCCTACCTTCCGAGACCCCCTGCTGTATATCACCAGCATTCAGCAAAAGTAGCAGAGTTACCCCTCCTACTAATACAGCAGGGAAAAATAGGACAAGTCCCCAAAACCATGAACGTTTTATTTTAACTAAATCGGACGAGAATATCGGTCCCATTATAAGCTCTGTCCTTTCCCTGTAAGATCTAAGAAGATATCTTCAAGTGACTTTTTCATACCTTCCAGGCGGGAGACTGTAAATCCAGCCTCTACTAGTATCTTGTTGACTTCCCCGGCTATAGATGGTGAAGATTCTTGAATATACACAGTCCCTTCTTCCTCTTCAAAATTTGCCTCAATGCCTTTATGGTTAAGAGAACTAGCTGCTTCCAAAGGCTTATCGACTTTTATTTTAATTTTAGGTTCACTTTCTTTCCTTAGAACCTCAATAGAATCTTGAAAAAGCATCTTCCCGTTTTGAATAATCCCCACCTGAGTTGCCATCAACTCTATTTCACTAAGTAAATGGCTTGAAACCAAAACGGTCATTCCAAACTTTGCAGGCATTTCTTTAATAAGTTCACGTATTTCATGAATACCAGCAGGGTCAAGACCATTGGTTGGTTCATCTAGAATTAAAAGCTGTGGGCGATTTAACAAAGCGGTTGCAATACCCAACCTTTGTTTCATTCCTAGGGAATAATTTTTAACCTTTTTATCCTTGGCACCTTCTAGCTGAACAATTTTGAGTACCTCCTTTACTCTATCTGTATTATCTATTCGCAGCAGTCGCCTGGCAGCTTCTAAATTTTCATATCCGCTGAGATGACCGTAGTAGGTCGGTGTTTCAACAAGAGATCCAATTTCCCCTAAAATTGACAAGCGATCCTTCTTTAAATCCTGATCAAATATCTTCACATCACCTTTAGTGGGGCGAATAAGACCAAGCAACATACGAATAGTCGTAGTTTTCCCTGCACCGTTCGGACCTAAAAATCCGTAAATCTCACCTTGACTGACTTTCATGTTTAAAGAATCTACAACTATATTTTTTTTGTAGGTCTTTGTGAGATTATTTGTATTGATAATTAGTGAGTTCATTTTGTATCTCCCTTCACTATTTAATTAAGGAATAATTACCGTCTAAGGAGTCACTAGTGCCCCACCTAAAGAGGCAAGACAAGCTGTAATATCCTGTATGGCTTTTTCAATCCGTTGAATAGAATTTATATCAATTGAAAGCTGGTCTTTTTGCTCATTTATACAGTTCATTATTTCTGCTCTTTCTTTTGAGTTAAAATAATCTTTTAATAATCCTGTCTCTTTCAGCAAATATAAAAGAACAACTGTCTGTTCATCAGGAACTTTATTATAGATGAGCTGAGAATGAATCATTTTAACAACTTGTTCTCGCGATTGATTAATCTCGGTGATTTTTCGTAGAGGTAGAAAAGGAACTTTTAAACCTAAGGTGATTGCCCCTTTTTTTTGCAGTTCTTGAAGAATAGAATTGTGTATCTTTCCTCGTAACCGGGTTTTGAAATGGAAATACTTAATCCAAGCTTTTAATTTTCTCGTTCTAAATGATTTGACAAGAATAAGGATAACTTGGTCCAAATAATCATCTCCAGTTGTATCAGCATCAACAACTATAACTTTTCCCTTTGTATCCAACTCTATTTTCCTTTTTATAAGTAGGTCAATAAATATAGATCCAACGCTATATGTTTCTGTGTATGAACGATATTTCAAACGGAGATGATTCGCCCCTAATAGAACCATTTCTTCTGGCAAAGAAAGCCGATGTTCCATAAATTCACCCCTCTATATTAAATAATGTTTAGATAGCTAAAGCCATACATGGAGCCGATAGTGAAGATAGTTGTCCAAACAGCTAAGCTAACAGTCATCCAACTTACCACTTGTGTCCGAGAGGAACCAAATGTTAAAGCTAAAACAGCGGCAATATCAGTACCGACAAAAATTGGCGCAAGAAGTGCTAGACCTGGAATACCGTATCGATCCCAAATTTTTCTGGATCTTGTTTCTTGTTTGGAGGGAGCCGTAATTCCTTTTGCTTTTCTCCTTTTTTCTCTCCATACGTAAAATTGCTTAAAGAAAAATCCTAGCAGTAAAACTAAAAACAAGTTACCTGTAAAAGCAACTATTGCAACTCCAAGCGGCGGAAGTCCCCATGCCACACCGATAGGAACTACAATAGATACATCCATCCAAGGAGCGAAAGCAACAATGAAAATTACAATGAATTGCCAGACAGTCGTTTGGTCTTGTGCCCATTCAAGCATTACATCACCTCCTTTTTAATCCTTATTTAAATTACGAATCGTCAACAAATAGCTGCTTTTCATCCTAGGGGTTATACAGGAAAGAAATAAAAAAAGTAACTAGCAGAATAAATAAAAATATTGGAATAATAAGAGACCTTATTCAAGGAAAAAAACTTCTTCTACTGTGACTTGAAAAGCCTTGGCGATTTTTAAGGCTAACGTTATGGAAGGTGCATAATCACCTTTCTCAATTAATCCAATCTTTTGTCTTGTGGTCCCAATTTTTTTAGCCAAATCTTGCTGAGACCATCTGTGGCGTGCACGCATTTCTCTGACTTTATTAATTAGCATCCCACTAGTCCTTTCCATAATTTAACTACGCTTATAATAAATTAAGCGATTAATAATGTCAATAATCCTTTGCATTTTGTAAAAAATAATTGCCTAAATGTATTTAGGAAATTATTTTTATGAAGTGATCTTTGAAAACGGGCCCCCCACATCAAAACACTTAACCCATTCGTTCCCTATATTCCTTTAGGAACAGGTGGTTTAATTTTTATTGACTTCGCACACAATTGTTATTGCAGAAACATAATGCCGTCCTAATTATGAAAGGGATCATTTATGTTTAATTCATGCAATTATTTATAACAAAATGCAAATAATTATTTGCATTTCATAACACATCCATTACAATTAAGGTATTGAATCGATATAAGAAAGGGAAGTTTGAATGCTTGAAAATAGAGTTCGAGAATTACGCGCCCGTTTTAGGTGGACTCAGAAAGACTTAGCTGATGCAATTGGAGTAACGAGACAAACAATTGGATTAATTGAAAAAGGGGACTATTCCCCGTCAGTTACGATGGCATTAAAAATAGCCCAATCGTTTAATGTTTCTGTAGAAGATGTATTTTATTTAAAAGGGGAGGATTAATTCTTTATGTTGAATCATATTTTACGTTCACCATTTTTTCCTATGAGCTTATTAGTATTTATTACTGCATTTTTGTTACTGTCTCTAATGAATACACAGGTATTTCTGGCTAAATTATGTTTTGGAATTTTAATATTTTTTACGTTTGGATGGTCCTTATTTATAAACCTTTATAACCGAAGAAATCCTAAAAATAAGATTAAATCAATGAGCATAGTTCCACCGGAATTTCGCGAAATGGATGAAGGGCAACAGTGGGTAACATTTAAGGCTTGCCGTAATGTGTACATATACTACACCTTTGCTATTCCAGTTACTGTACTAATCTGTTTTATCTTTTCTCAAAATAATCTTGTTCCATTATTAAGCATTGGTGTATTAGGTATAGGGCAATACATTGTTTATTGGTTAACTACTGTTTACGTATTAAAGTCTGTCTGAACAATACAAAAGTTCGAGAAAGAAATAAACAGTTGTAGCTTTTAAAAAGTCGTACCGTTTATCAAAAAGATGTACCTATTCGATTAAAGAATTATAAAAAACATCTAGATATGGTATAGAGGAAACCATTTTGATTAAAGATTTTTCAAAATGGTTTCTTCTTATTTATCGTAAAATACGGGTTTGCGAGATGTTTTGGATCAAACTTTATTTCGCAGCGATAAGAGCTGTGTTACGATAAGCAAATTTCTAACAAGGATTATGTAAATGAAAAGTTCCTATCGAAAATTTGAATAGCTTTTCATATGATTCTAGATACATTGATGCTGACAAGTGGTACTTTAATAAGACAGTTATTAATTAACTTGATAAAAAAATAGCCGATCCCTTAACGTACAGGGAATCGGTTATTTTGTGTCCAAATTGTGTCTAAACGTACAATTTTCCCGAAATGATATGGTGACCCCTATTAAACAATTTTAAAGAACCTTACCACAATAAAATGTAGTAAGGCTCTTTCTTTTTTATATCAAATAACAGCTCTTAACACATTTATAATCGTATCAATACCAAATAGTCTCAGCATAATTATATGCATCACTATTCGGAATTGCATGTTTCCCCTGCGCTTGCGCTTTTCTTGGATCTAAATCATATACCATCGGCGTATAGCATGATGTTTGCCCTTTATTCACAACACCATTTCCTTCCGCACTCCCGCAAGTATATGCCTTTCCATCGGTTTTTCTGACGATCCTTGCATCAGCTTCGTTATTATAAACTGCTGGGCGGGTTACAGTAACTTTTGCCCATGCTGTCTTACACATCGTGCTAAATTTTAATTCCACATAAGAATTTGAATCAATCCACTTCTTCTCTTTCGTTACTGCTGATTGATCACAACTATTGTAATACGGACTTTTCCCATCATACGTATGGTCTTCCGCATATGCTTTATTATTATTGGTCATACTAAACACACTAGTTACAACGAGCAACGCCAGACAAAGACATGCACTTACTTTTTTAAAAAGTTTCATAGAATTCCACTCCTTTATTAATAACGTCCAGTTTTCCCGTAGCCATTATTAATCGTTACCGCTTCAGCATCAGCTGTATAACCAAAATCAGCAGTTAAATCAAATACCATTCCTGTATAGGTGCTCGTTTGACCCGTTTTAATTGCTCCATTACCACTATTAGAGTCTACTGATTTTTGGAATACACCATTTTTATATTTATTAATAACAGCGTAAGCATATACTCCTCCAGAAACAGAAGGTGCTGGTTGATCTAAAACAAGCTTAGACCATGCCGTGTGACATTTATTACTGTAACGTAAATACACTGTTCCTACTTTTTTACTACCTTCATACACCGCTGTAGACTTTGCATTAAATCCATCTGCATCACATGTTGTACTGCCTCCGTATACTTTCGTTGTTGCTGGATTTTTCCCGTCATAATAACTACTCAGATCGGTAGCTGCAAATGTACTTCCTTGAAAACTAAATAATACCCCTACACTCGCTACACTTAACACACATACTTTCATTAACTTTTTAAACATTGTAAATCTCCTCCCTCAAAATAAGTACGTATATCTATCCCCTATGTACGCCCCTCCTTTCGTGCTGCCTAGAGGCATCTTATAGAAACGAATAAACGTTGTAAATTCCCTTACGATTATTGGAATATACGAAGAAATTTACTTATCCTTTTAAGAAAAAAAGTTGAGAAATACACATTTGAAAACATCCTTTATTTAAAACATAAAGAACCGATACTTGTTCCATGCAAGCATCGGTTCTTTTATACAAAATTGCCATTTTTTCTTTTATATAAAATAAATATTTCTCCACTTAGTCTGTTGTAAAAAACTCCCTCGTTACATCAATAAATTGCTGCAGTGGCACTGTCATCCATTTGTCTTTATGCCAAGCAATTTGTGTAAAAATTGGATTGATAGTATTTTCTAGATATAACTCTTTTATCGTTCCCTCTCGTATATCTTTTTCTACTACTATCGCTGGCAAAACTGCTACACCTAAATCTGCAATCACACATTGTTTAATTGCCTCTACACTAACGAACTCAATCTTATTTACTGGATACACATCTTGACTGCGAAATAACTCTTCAAATAAAATTCGATATGAACACCCTAGTTCTGTTAATAAAAGTGTTTCCTTCTCTAAATCTTTTATAGAAACGGAAGTTTGCTGGAGTAAATGATGCCCTGGAGCAGCTACTACTTTTAATTCTTCTTTCATAAGCGGCTCCACATGTAAAGCATCTTCTGTTTTACATTCGTCCAAAATAAATGCAAGATCGACTTTTCCCTCCATCAATTGTTCCTTCGCATCTTTATTGGAATGTGCTGGTTTAAATATAAGTTTTATTTGAGGAAATTGCGCTTTAAACCTCTTTAATATAGAAGGAAGTCTATATGTACATTGGCTCTCTTGCGCACCGATTATTAACGTACCTGCTATTTCCTCATCATCTTTCACAGCCATCTTCGCTTCGTTACTAAGTGCAATCATCTTGTCGGCATATAGTTGAAACTTTCTGCCCGCTTCAGTTAAGAAAAGGCGTTTTCCTAATCTTTCAAATAACGGCGTACCTAGCTCAGCTTCTAACGTTTTAATTTGCGCTGTCACGCTCGATTGAGCAAAGTTTAATTTCTTCGCAGTTTGTGTAAAGTTCAAAGTATCTGCCGCTACTTTAAATGTAATTAATTGTTTTATCTCCATTTATCATCCCTCTTTTCAATCGTAATTCTCGATTGATTTCATCGAAATAATCCTCTTTGTCTATTGATATTTATATTGTATGATAAAGAGCATCGACAAACAATATAATGGAGGTATTCCATATGAAAGCACTTTGTTTCGAACAGTTTGGAAATCCGGATGTACTACAATATAAAGAACTAAATGATCCAATCATAAATCCAAATGAAATTCTTGTCCGCACGAAAGCAATCGGTTTAAATTTCGCCGATATTTATAGACGCCGCGGTGATTATCATCTCGCTGGCAACCCACCTTATATATTAGGTTATGAAGGCGCTGGTATTGTTGAAAAAGTAGGAGCTGACGTTACGAATATTAATCCTGGAGACCGCATTGCATTTGCTGACGTTCCATTTGCAAATGCAGAATTAGTTGCCGTTCCATCAAAAAAAGCAATCCCGCTTCCAGATTCTATTTCTTTTGAAACAGCCGCTTCTGTCTTATTACAAGGTCTAACGGCACATTATTTAACGAAAGATAGCTATGAAATAAAACAAGGTGATATAGCTTTAGTCCATGCCGCAGCTGGTGGTGTTGGACAACTTCTTATTCAAATCATTAAACTACTAGGCGGAAAGGTAATCGGCCTCACGTCAGCAAAAGAAAAAGCACAAATAGCTACATTAGCTGGTGCTGACCACGTATTTTTATATACGGAAGCATGGCCTGCGAAAGTACTTGAAATAACAAACGGCACTGGAGTAAATGTTGTATATGAATCAGTAGGTTCTACATTAGAGGAAAGTTTTAGCGCTACTAAAACTGGTGGCACTGTCGTATTTTACGGAATGGCCGGTGGTAATCCTGCGCCAGTTGATCCGCGTATGCTTATGGATACTTCAAAAACTTTAACTGGCGGAGACCTTTGGAATGTGCTTACTACTTTTGAAGAACGAAAAAAACGCTCTACTCAATTATTTGATTGGATCGCAAGTGGAAAATTAAACATTGCGAGCCCTACTACATTCTCTTTACAAGACGGTGCCCGTGCACATGAATTATTAGAGAGCAGAAAAAGTACAGGGAAGATTTTATTAATCCCATAATCGTTCCAGTAAAAAAAGGAAGCTAGATTTCTCTATCTTCCTTTTCTTATTTTTATCCCGCTTTAATGGGCAGTAAGACCCCCACTGATTAAAGTTTCACTTTATATTTCCACACTTTCTGTCCCTTTTGCAACATAACTCATATCTCCAACTGACTCGACTGTATATGTTCCATCTTGATATACAATCTTCGTCACACTAGCATTTTCCACTCCAAGTTTTGTTTTATTACTATCTAACATCTCTATTAAGGTAGTAATCAACAACCCATGAACAACAACTAAAACGTTACCGCCACCATCTTTAGCAGCTTCTTCACTAATTTTATCTATCTCTGCTTTTATACGAGTAGAAAATAATTCCCAATCTTCCGCCTGTTTCGTAGGGTCTGCTGCTCTAATAAGATTAATTACTTCTTGAATAGAAAACTTCATAAGTTCTTCTGGTGATGCAACGCCCGCAGCTTTTCCAACCACATCCCACATATTTTCAAGCTTTTCACCTTCAAAAATACCGAAATTTAATTCTCGTAAATTTTTCCTTTGCTCAAGTTTCAATTTTGATTGCTCACTATATTTTAATACTAAATTAGCAGTTTCAATCGCTCGGCCGCTATCACTACTATACGCATTCATAAAATGAACATCTTTTAATCCCATTCCTAAATTCGTGGCAACTTCCACACCTTTTTCTACTAACGGCGAGTCTGCCCAACCTTGCGCGCGATGGTTCGTATTTAATATTGTTTTACCGTGTCTTGTAACATATAACGTAACTACGTTCTCATTGCTATTTGTTTCTCGCTTCTTCATTCAATTCTCTCCCTTTACATTTCTATATCAATTTTACCACCTTAATTATTCATTGAGCAAAATATATGTAAGTGCATTTGTTTAATAAAAAAGCTATCTTTCTGTATATCCCTACAAAAAGATAGCATCTTTTATGATTATATTTTTTAACCGATACTCTTACTCAACAAAAGCATTCGAATATTGCACAATTCCTTCTACACCTTGCAGAGCGTTCTCACTTAGCTCAATCGCCATAAACGCTTCATCTGGCACTTCAAATGGTGCTTTTATATTCCACTCACTTGCTTTCTTAAAACCAAATTTCGGATAGTACTCTGAATGTCCTAATACTACAACTGATCCGTATCCAAGTTCTTTCGTTTTTTCTAACGCAGCTACAATAAGTTTTCCGCCAATCCCTTTTTTCTGATGACCCGTAGCAACTGATACTGGTGCAAGTGCTAATGATTCTACAGAAGCTTCATCCTTTTCTATCGTAATTTTCGATAACATAATATGCCCGACTATTTCTTCGTCTACCGCAACGATAGATAACTCAGGAACAAACGCGTCACATTCTCTAATACGTTTTACAAGTTCATGTTCTTTTTTATCACTAAATTCTTCATATAAAAATGCTTGTTGTACAACTTCTTCCGTTTTTCGATAATCGGTTTGTCGTTCTTGTCTAATCGTTACCATTTTAACTTATCCTCTATTTTTTCTTATTTCTTTTTGGATTTTACGAAGTGCTTTTTTCGATCCACGCTCAATGTCATGTTGCATTTTTCTCTCTTTATAATCGACAAATAGTGTATTTAAATCGTATCCCTCTGGATATAATTCTTTTGCTGCTACTTCTAAATTAATGCGTTTTACATTTACTTCAACAAATTCGCCGTTATAATATACAACAACATTATAGAAATTATCTATTTCCTTATAGATAATACCAAAATCATCGTAATCTAATAAATTTACACGATCACCGATTTTGTACTCGTAATGGTTTTCTCTTTTTTCTTGCACAAATTTCGGTTTTCTAATTTTACTTTCATTCACTTTTTCTAGAGCATATTCTTTATTTTCCATATACGCTTTCGCTCTTTGCAGTACATGTTCTCTTACATTCATTTTGTTCGCAATCCAAAGTGCATTACTTTCACCTGATTTACCGATCACTAATTTATAAAGCGGTTCTAGTGTCTCACTATTAAATTGCATTGCTGCGTTCATGAAATCATCATGCATTTCTGAGAAGCGTTTAATTTCACCGTAATGCGTACTCGCAACTGTAATACATCCAGCAAGATAAAACTCCTCTAAAATAGAAATTGCAAGTGCTGCTCCTTCATTCGGTTCAGTCCCGCTTCCTATTTCATCAAATAGTAGCAACGTATTATTATTTGACATCCTCATAATCTCAGATAAATTTTTCATATGTGATGAAAATGTACTTAATGCATTTTCGATACTTTGATTATCACCAATATCTACAAATACATTTTCAAAAATAGCAATTTCTGTTTCTTTATCCCCTGCAATATGAAGACCTGACATTGTCGCTAATGTTAACAATCCAATCGTCTTTAACACAATTGTCTTCCCGCCCGCATTCGGCCCTGTAATAATTAAACTACGATAGTTTTGACCGATTTCAAAGTTTAATGGTACTACTTTTTCACTTAAAAGCGGATGCTTACAATTTACTAAATGAACGTAGCCATGATCATTTAACTTCGGCTCTATTCCATCAATCGATTTACTAAACTTCGCTTTCGCAAACACCATATCATACTGACTAATCAATTCCATATTAATTTTGATATGATAAATATTTTCTACTACCATTCCTGATAAAGTCGCTAAAATTTGATATTCTTCCATCGCTTCTTCTGCTTTCAAACTTGCGAGTTCCACATTTAACTTTGTAACCGTATGTGGTTCTATAAATAAAGTAGAACCTTTAGCGGACGCTTCAACTATACTTCCCGCAACTTGATTTTTATAAGAAGATTTAATCGGAATCGTGTACCTATCGTCCTTTTTACTAATAAAGAATTCTTGAATATACTTCTTATTTGCACTACTATTTAAAAACTTCGTTAAACGTTCTTTTATTTTCCCATCTACCGAATCAATGTTATTTCGAATTCGTTTTAACTCTTTACTAGCGGCAGAATCAATACTATTACCTTTTATTGAAAAATTAATTTCCTCTTCAATACTTTTAAATTCAGTCATTGAATTTGCATAAGAAGCTAATACTGGCGCAAAAAATTCTTTATCTAACATAAACTTTTTAATCTTTCTACATCCACGTAAAAAGTCTGAAACACTTACTAATTCTTCTGGATCTAAAATCATCCCTTTTTCTAATTTTTGAATTGTACTAGCAATATTTGAAATACCGAAAAAAGGCACATGCCCTTCTGCATCTAATATAGCTCGTGCTTCCGTCGTTTCATTCAATCGATTCCTTACTACTTTTATACTTGCACTCGGCTCTAATTTATTTATTAATTCTTTTCCTAATCCACTTACACAATAAGATTTCACTATATCCTTTAATTCGTTATATTGTAACTTTTCAAAAGTCATCGTATTCATTTTGTTTCTCCTCACTATGATTGATTTCTATCATAAATGAAGATACCTACTCATTAGATTCCAATGAGTTCTACATGATTCAATTACCATTTTTAAACATTAAAAATATACACAAAAAAGCTGCGGGGATACCGCAGCTTTTACATTTACAAGGCATGAGTAATAACATATGGGGAAATAAACCATAAAAAAACGGATGGCAATCCCCCTATTACACGCTTTATAAAGTATTGTAGGTATCTTCATAGGTATCGAAATAAATCCATGACAAAATTAGGGGTATGGTATACATAAAAATCCCCTGTTCTTATCCGATTTATTTCATTCAATTTTTCCTATTTAGTACCTACCGCACTCACAAAAAGCACCTCTCATTATTTTATATTATGGTCATTGAAATCTAATTTACTGAAATCATCATACTATATGTATAGCAAGAAGTAAAGGTGTCATACTTTAGTCGTACGCACATATGCAGATGTTTTCTCTTGCAATATTAGATACAATATATATAAATCGTTTAACGGAGGGATTTCCATGACAGACTTTCAAAAACAATTTTTCGCACGATTACATATAGAAAAAAAAGACAAAGTTTCATTTGAAGATTTACCTAACATTATGTACGCGATGGCACAAACTGTCCCTTTTGAAAACTTAAATATACTCGAAAACAACTTTACAGAAATATCAAAAGAAAATCTAAAAGAAAAAATTTTAGTAAACAACCGCGGCGGTCTTTGTTATGAACTCAATCCTACTATGTATTACTTCCTTAAAGACGCTGGATTTGATGTTCATCTCGTTTCAGGAACAGTGTATAACGCTGCAAACTCCATATGGGCTGTTGATTCTGGCCATATCGCAACCGTTTTAAAACATCATAATGAGCTTTATCTAATTGAAGTTGGATTCGGATCATACTTACCACTTGCACCAATCCCTTTCTCAGGTGAAGTCGTTCAATCCGTTACAGGAGATTATCGTATTCGTAAGGAAATGAGCGAAAAAGGAAACTACATGTTAGAGATGCGTAAAAACAATGAGTTTTTGGATCAATCTTCTACTGATGATTGGACGTTAGGCTATGCATTTTATATAGAAGAAGTGGATGAAGAAAAAGCAAATGCAGCACAAAAAATTATCGTTGAACATGAGGACTCACCATTTAACAAAGTACCTCTCATTGTAAAACTAACTGAAGATGGGCATGCATCTTTAACAAAGGATAGTATCACAATAGCGAAAAACGGTAAAAAAATGAAAGAAAAAATTACAGATGTGCAATATAAAAATCTTTTACATGCAAAATTCGGAATTACATTATAATTTTTTAAGCCTTGCCATTTTAGCAAGGCTTTTCAATTTTCAGCAGGGATTTTTTGCAATTTGTTGTATTTCATAGTTATATAGGAATATAACTACATATTTAGAAAGGAAATGATTATGACAGAACTTAAAGATCGACTACAAGTAGCGGATAAAGAAAAATGGGATTTAACGGATATTTACGATACCATTGAAGATTGGGAAAGCGATTTTCATAAAATTGAAATATTAACGAAAGAATTACACGAGTTTAATGGAAATATTCACGATGGCAATAGTTTATTAGCCTATTTAACAAAGAGTGAAGAAATTTCTAGCATAATAACTTTAATGTTCGCTTATGCACGATTACAATCTGATCTTGATACACGCGATACTGACGCTCAATCTCTTGTCGATAAAGTAACACAATTACAAGTGAAAGTAAGTGCGGCTAAATCTTTCTTTTCCCCATTCTTACTTAGCATAGATGAAAACACATTACAATCTTACATAGAAGAAGCAGAGGGCTTACAATATTATAAAGAAGACTTATTTGAATTATATCGTTATAAAAAACACGTATTGAATAAAGACCAAGAAGAGATTTTATCACAAATGGGCGAAGCGCTCTCCTCTCCGCAACATACATATGGCATGTTAAATAATGCAGATATACTATTTGGTGAAGTGACTACTAATGATGGAGAAAAAGTTACTTTAACAAGAGGAATGTATGCAAAGTTAATAGAAGATGAGAACCGTGAAAAACGTAAAGAAGCCTATAAAGCTTATTACAAACCATACGTTCAATTAAAGAATTCTATCGCTTCTACTTTATCTGCAGCTATTAAAAATAATGTTACTGTTTCTAAGCTAAGAAACTATCCATCAGCTTTAGAAAAATCATTATTTGGCGATATGGTTCCGAAAGAAGTATATGAAAACCTAATTGATACAACGAAAAAAAACATTCATTCTTTACATACTTATAATAAACTTCGAAAAGAAAAATTAAATGTAGATGAACTACGCCAGTATGATTTAAGTGTTGATTTAGTATCTGGTATAAAACAGGACATTCCATACGATAGAGCGTTTGACATCATGATTGAATCACTAGCCCCTTTAGGTGAAGAATATATTGAAACATTAAAGAGCTTTAAAGATAAACGTTATATCGATGTGAGAGAAACGCCAGGAAAACGTTCCGGTGCTTATAACTTTGGTGTATACGGCGTTCATCCATTCATTCTTTTAAATCATCACGATGATTTAAATAGCCTTTTCACTCTTACTCATGAATGCGGGCACGGTATGCATACGCACTATTCACACGGATACCAACCAAGAATTTCTGCACACTATACTATTTTCGTCGCAGAAGTCGCTTCTACAGTAAATGAAGTGCTATTAATTCATCATTTATTAAAAGAAGCAAAAGATGCTGATGTACGTAACCATTTAGTAAATCACTTCATCGACAAATTTAAAGGCACTTTCTTTACACAAATCATGTTCGCTGAGTTTGAAAAAATCACACATGAAATGGCACAGCAAGGTAAACCATTAAATGCCCAAACCTTTAGCGAGGTTTACGAAAACTTGTTTAGAGAATATAATGGCGACTCCCTCGTATTTGACGAAGAAGTAAAATACGGATGGGCTAGAATACCGCATTTCTATCGTCCATTTTACGTGTACAAATATGCAACTGGATTCGCTTCTGCAATCCAAATTGCCGATAAGTTATTGAGCGGCGATCCAAATGCTCAAAAACATTATATTGAATTCCTTAAAGGCGGAAGTTCAGACTACCCATTAAACTTATTGAAAAAAGCTGGTGTTGATTTAACTACGCCAGAACCGATTGAAAGTGCATTAAATCGTTTTAGTGAACTTGTTGAAGAGTTTTCAGCATTATAAAAAGCATGCAGAGTATATGCTCTGCATGCTTTTTCATTTGAATCACTTTATCCTCATGCTATTTTCGTAACTAAAAAACAAATTTGTGTCACATACTCTTCTACTAAACAATCACATTCAGACCCCTTTATATAAACTTCATATGGATGACCATCTATTGTATAACCGTTCTTTTCCACCCACTCTTCTAATGCCATATAAGCATAACCTATATAGTCATAACTACCATAATGCAAAGTAGTAACAATTTGATGTTGATGTATCTTTTTTATTTCGCATCCTTGCAATTCATTTTTATCGTCACCATCCATAATCGGAATTCGGAATTCAATATCACTGTGACCCGGCATAAACTCTTCATCATAAAAAACGGTAGAAGGAGAGCCTACTATTTGCAAATTATTTTTTTGTACTTCTTCATATAAGTCATAAAAATAATCATCCATATGATCTATATCTATTTGCAATCTTTGAGCAATTACTGTTATTTCATTTCTCATCCCAATTAATATATCGTAACTTCTATGACGAGCAATATTTAAAGCCGTATTCATATTTACCATTTCATTCATTTCAGAAATAACTTGTAAATTTTGTTTCACCTCATGAGACAACTCGATAATTTGCGCCTGCATATGGTGAATAAATGACTCTTGATCTGATGACTGCAGTATTACTTTAATTTTCGACAAAGGAAACTTGTACTCCCTCAGCTTTTTAATTTTCAGTGCTATCTCTAGCTGCCCTTGCTCATAAAATCTATATCCATTTACCGGATTTACATATGCCGGTTTCAATATTTCCTCTTTATCATAATGCCTTAGCATCCGTGTACTCATTTTACAAATACGAGAAAATTCAGTAATTGTATACATATACATACCCCTTGAATACATTTTCTTTTGTAAACTTTATTATTAAAACCAATCTAAAAACTTTCTAATTGAAGAACTTTCATTCTGATTGTTCAATTTTTTCATCTTTGAAGGTAACAAATGTCTCGGACAATACCACGTTAAACAATTCATTGCGCCTCCCATGGTCGATATTTCTCCTACATGAATTTGAATAACTTGTTTCTCTGTATGTTGTTGAATATATCGTAAAACTTCTCTATCTTTGGCAAGCCCAAACTTAGGGACGTAAAGAGCATCACATGTTTCCAACATATTTATATATAACCCTTTTGCCGACGCTATTTCTTGATCATATTGCCCTTTCTCTGTATATGAGGAAGGAACAACTATAAATTCAGCTTCTGGCATTTGCTCTTGAATAATCTCTTGAACATGATATCTAAATTCATGATCCCCTAAAAAATCACTAATAAACATCGTATGTTCATCAATAAATTTAACCATTCCGTCTGCGTGCGCAAGTACATCTCCCTCTTCAACAGGAATAATAATAACCCGGCTTACATCTAAATCCCACTCTAATTGCTCAATAATTTCCTCTTCTGTCCAATCATCATTATCATCAAATATGCGTTCTGTTACTATAACGGTATCTTTTTTATTCCAAATCAGATTACCACCATCTAATATTAACGGGGACTTCACATATTCAAAGTCGTTCTTTTTCAACCATTTATTAAACTGTTGATCTAAATATCGTCCTTGATCACCTGGCAAATAATTTGGTCGATATTTAAATTTAACAAGATGATTCGTTACAACTGGTGCTACATCTCTTAGCCAAATATCATCATACTCAAAAAAACTTGTATGAAAGTCTTGTTCTTCAACAGATAAAGAAATAAATTGATCTGTTGCTCCCTTTTTTTCATTTAAATTTTCATTAAAATAAATAAGTTCTTCATAAAACGGTTCATAATATTCATTTGATTCATTTGGTATCGCAGTAAAAATAATTCCCTTTTGTTTGTGTTCCATTTTCTTTCCCTCGCTTTTTTATAGTAATTAAGTAGCCCGCTCTTCCTCAACATTTCTTGGGTGGATATAGTACGGTGAAATATTATATATACAAAACCTTAGTTAAGCGAAAGATCGACTATTGACAGGATTTTAAAATACAATATTAAGAATTCATATGAAAGTATGAAATTTAATAATAGAATCATAATCCCTATCATTATGAAGCTAGTTAAGGTTATCTCTTTCAATACCGTTACTCCCTTTTTGCAAAAAATAAAACATGACAAAATAGGCAAAGATAATATTCCACCTATTTTGTCTATATAGCAGCACAAAGAAATTCCAATCTATTACTTCAATGCAATCGGTTGCTGTTGTGTCACACAATGAATCATACCGCCATTTTTATAAAGCTCTCTCACATCAATACCGACTACTTTACGATTTGGATATAATTTCTGAATCGTATCATTTGCGATTTTATCATTTGGATCATTATAATTAGGCACCAATACTACTGTATTTCCAATATAATAATTGATATATGATCCCTTATAATCGAGAGTTTTTCCATTTTCTAATACAACCTTTTCTTTACTAAGCGGTAAGTATTCATACTTATATTTTTTCCCTAAAGCATTTTTTGCATCTAACAATGTATCCATATCTTTATTAGATAAACCCCATTCGGCTAGGTCATCTTCTTTCATCGTTACAATGGTAGATTTATTATGGAATTTAGCAAACCCATCAATATGAAAGTCCGTAATATCTAAATTGGGCACTCCGTCTAACCAAATAAAGTTTGTCACACCCAGGTCACTTATATATTTTTCAATTTCCTTTTCTGATAAATCCGGATTTCTATTTTTATTTGTTACCGCACTTCGAGTTAATAAAGCCGTCCCATTGCTGTCTAATTCAATTGCACCGCCTTCAAGGACAAATTTCCCCCAATCAATTCTTTCAATTCCTGCTTGTTTACTCACATTTTCACGTATACGAGCATCATTTTTGTACGGCGTTTTCTTTCCCCACCCATTAAATGCCGGGTCTAATATTTTCAAATTTTTATTATTGTCATAAACAAAGATTGGTCCACTATCTCGTGCCCATACATCATCAGTAGGAGCGATAAAGAAATCAATTTTATCCATATTCAGTCCTCTATCTATTAAAAGTTTATTGATTCGCTCTTTCTCCTCCTCGTCGTATGCAACAATGTGGACTTTTTCCCCCTCAGTTAAAGCACTTGCCATCTTAACCCAAATCGGTTCAACTTCCTGCTTATACTCTTCACCATATGTGTATTCATGAGGCCATTGCAGCCATGTACCTTCATGTTTATCTTTTTCATCTGGCATCGTATATTTTCCGACGGTTTTCTGTATCTCTACTTTTTCTCCTTCTTTCCCCTTAGCATTTTCATTGTTCCCCTCAAAAGAGCATCCACTAACAATCGCTGTAGATAGTGTAGCTATTAAACAAAACTTTATTGCTTTTTTCATTTTTCTAACCTCCTGTTCGTTACTTCAATAATGTAAAGCTTCACATAGTGTGAAGCTCAAGCTTTTTTACCTATGTAAAATTTACCAATTATTTTTCCGCATAAATTCATTACGTATAGATGAACTTCACACAGCAACTTTCCTATATTTAACATCCATATCATTTAACTTCCTATACAAAATTATTCTAATATTCCCCTTTCATCATTACTTCTTCAGCAAACTTAACATCCCCAAACAAAAAAATCGGTATTGATAATTACATATCAATACCGATTTTCAAATTATTATTTTCCTTCTATTAAATCATTCGCCATTTTCCTAAACTCTTGATTAAATGCATCATTCATACCATTTTGAACGTTAGAGAATAATATGACAAACGTTTTTTTATCCCAGTTAAAATTATTAAAAGTATTCCACCCCGCTAATACGCCGTGGTTATGATAATAATCTGGATACGTATAGAAACTAAATCCATATCTTCTTGCAGGTGATGCCGTAAACATATCTAATACACTTTGTTTAGATAACAGCTTTCCATCCATTATTGCCTCATCTAATCTTTTCATATCTTCAACAGTTGTATACATTTCACCACACCCATACAACCAGTTCATTTTTAAGCGGGGTGCAGCTATTAATTCATTATCTTTTCTCGTATAACCTTCTGCTAAAAAAATATCTTCTGGGAGAGTCGCCCCCATTCCAGATTCATGCATGCCAGCAGAAGTAAAAATATTTTCTTTGACGTATTCAGCGAGCGGTTTATTCGTAATTTTTTCTATAATATATGCAAGCACCATATAATTATAGTCTGTATATTTCCAGCCTGTCCCTGCAGGAAATTGCAATTTTTGCGCTCCAATCCACGTTACTAACTTTAAACGTGACCCTGCATCCACCCTACCTTGTCCTTGATCTGGCAAGCCAGATGTGTGTGTTAATAGATTTCGTAACGTAATGTTTTTATCTGCTGGAAACGATGGAA
This sequence comes from Bacillus cereus group sp. BcHK124, assembly GCF_027712065.1. NCBI lineage: Bacteria > Bacillati > Bacillota > Bacilli > Caryophanales > Bacillaceae > Bacillus > Bacillus cereus group sp. BcHK124. The sequence goes on along the minus strand of NZ_JAQFPJ010000008.1, from coordinate 180,006 downwards.
TATACTTATTTACATTGTCTTCAATGTTTAATTTCCCTTTTTCTTTTAGCTGCATAATAGATATTGCAACGACCGTTTTCGTAATAGAACCAATACGATATTTCGTTCTTGGCGTTGTTACTACTTTATCTTTCACATTCGCATATCCATAACCTTTTCGTAAAATCACATGATCTTTACTAGCTACAAGAACGCTCCCATTAAATCCTTTATCTTTTAAATATTGATCTAGTTTTCCAGCTACAGCTTCATAGCGTTTTTTCTCAGTTGCATCAACTTCTTGCATATCGTCCTTTTGCTTACTATTTAAATTAGAAAATGCCTTTATATCATATTTCTTACCTTTATTTGCATGTATTAGTGCAACGACACTCCCACAAAAAATAGCAAAAACAAAGAAAACGATTAACCATTTCTTTAGCATAATAGGAACCCTCTTTTATATAGTTTCACTTAACGTACATCCATTCTGTTCTATATCTTTTTATTTTCAAATATTTTATAATACTACCTATTATTCACCTAAATGAACTAGATTCCTTTTTCTCATATTCAGTTTTTAGCTACTCTCTATTGTATTTCTTTCTTGCAAAATTTCCACCTTACAATCGGATGCACCCTACTATAATTTCAACATCTTATGTAACATTTGTTACACATGATAAGAAACGGAGTTGTTACGATGAAAAATACTGACAAACGCAATCGCTTAAATGATAGGATGTTTCATTACAGGGTAACAAAAAATAACATAGTTTTAATTGAATATTACATAAAATAGATTATTATATTAAAAGGAAATGACGCTAACAAATTTTTATACAAAATAAATCATGCACATAATGATACAGAAAAACAACTCATTATGGCTAAAGTAACAGGCAATTTCGAAAGAGAAAATGAACGTAACTGAAAATGAATCTCATTTATATTTTAATTATACAACATATAAAAAGAAATGTCGCTCATTCGGCATTTCTTTAGACTTTCTTCATAAAAAATTTACATTGCTAACTTTCTTTTATTTTTTGTTTTTTCTATATAAACTGACTGCTGAGATACATAGTAATACTACTATACACAACCACGCATACGTATACCCTTTCTTATCTACAATATAACCAAATAAAATAGGTGCAACAATAATAGCAATTTGATTGAATGTAAGTGCCAAACTAACTGTTATCCCAACAGAATCTTCCCTCGCCAACTCAGCAACTTCGGCTATAAAAAGACTAAACCATCCAATTGAAAAGAAACCTAGCAATGCACTTACACCATACAATACTCCACTCGTTACTGTATGTATGCTCATTACTAACAATAGAATTAAGCCGATAGAAGCACAGACAGCTATAAATAATGGCGTGCGCCGATTTCCATTATAAAACAAATCACTAATAGATGCTAATATAACACGGCCAATCATTCCAGAAAAGAACATCACTGAAAATACTGTTCCGGCTACAATAGATGTGATAGATTGTTCCTTTACTAAAAATTTCATAAAGTGTCCAACTAACACCATTTGCAATGAAATCATACAAATACCCGTTATATATATTGGATACAAATCTTTTTTACATATCACTACTTTTAGCTGCGTCCAAAAAGAAATTTTAATACGTCCTTTCCTTGCATCCACTTGAACATATGGTTCTTTATAAAACATAAAAAATAATAATCCTCCAATTATACAAATGCATGCGATACTATCGATCGCGTAAGTCACATTATATTGTATCGTAAGAAATAGGATTAGCACTCCCGCTAATGCGCCACCAATCGGTATACCAGCTTGCCTTATTCCCATCGCTAATCCACGATTTTCTTTTGAAAACCATTTCAAAATCACTTTACTTCCTCCTGGCTGGGAAACACTATAAAACATTCCTACTAATAAAAGTACAAATAACAGACCATTCAATCCACTTACTATATTAGTTACTAAAAACGAACCTCCTAATAAAAATGAACTGATAGAAATTAATATTTTTTCATTATATTGATCAAGTAGCCGACCGACAAAAAGCATACAAAATAACGGCCCAACATTTACAACACTTACTAACAATCCACTCTCCATATTCGTAAGCGCATATTCTTCTTTCCAAAATAAAGCGAAAACTCCGACACCATACGTTATAAGTGTCGCCGTTGTTTGAGCAATCGTCGCAACAATTAACATAACCCATTTATAAGTACGATTCACCCTTTCTTCAATCAACATAATAATCCCTCCCCCCTTCCATTGTATGAAAGTTCTGATATCATATAAAATAAAGATTCATCATATAATCCATCAAAAAAATTGATACCTTTTCGGAGGGATGATACGTGGACATAAAAGATTTAACTGTATTTTACGAGGTCGCGAAGGAAAATAATATTTCTCACGCAGCGAAAAATTTGAACTACGTGCAATCAGGCGTAACAATGCGTATAAAACAACTAGAAAATGAATTAGGCGTGCCTTTATTTTACCGTAACGGAAAAGGTGTAACTTTAACTTCTAACGGTGAGATTTTATTAACGTACGCCAAACAAATTATCCACTTAATGGATCAATCTATAAAAGCGGTTCAAAGTAATGGAACTGATCCTAAAGGCACTTTGACAATCGGATGTACAGAATCTACAACTGCGGTAAGGCTTCCCTCTATATTAACGGCCTACTATGAGAGGTACCCAGAAGTCGAATTGATTTTGGAAACAAATACGACTGAACAACTAATTAAGCTTGTATTAGAGCGAAAACTAGACGGAGCGTTTATAGCTGGCTCTACTCAGCATACTGAACTCCATACAACTGTATTTCATGAAGAAGAATTGGTTCTCATTAGTAAAAAACCTTTATCCTCTCTTACAGACATAGAAGATATGAATTTACTCGCTTTTAGTCACGGTTGCTATTATAGGGGTTTATTAGAAGACTGGCTTCAAGAAGAAGACATCTCACCTAAACGAGTTTTAGAATTCGGGACAATCGAAGCTATACTTGCATGTGTAAAATCAAGTATGGGCGTAGCGATTATGATGAAATCAATTTTAAAAGGACATGAACATGACGTATCATTCAACCCTTTACCAAATAGCTTCAAAAAGGTTCCTACTACTTTCATTACTAGAAAAGACATATTTCGCTCAGCTGCATTACAAAAATTTATGGAGATGACTCACAATGCATGAAAAGAAAATACGTGGCATGAAACATCCGAGCTGGAATTACGGGGATTTGTCAGATGCAGAAGTAATTGTAACTAAATTAATTGAACATGGCGTACCAAAAGATGCTATCATGTTCGAGAAAAACTCCCTCCATTCTATCGCTAATGTAATAGAAGCGAAAAAGATTTTTGATTTTACAAAGATTAATCGCCTACTATTTGTTTGCAAAAGCTTAGGCGCTGGTCGGCAATACAGAGTATTAAAAAAACATTTACCTAAAACTATTACTTGTATCCCATATACATTTGATACAAGTTTCGATGGTGAGTTTACAATTAATAGATATAATTGGATGGAAAATGAGAAAAGGCGGCATTGAGCCACCTGAAAATGAGGTTGAAGGTTTAGAAGAATATGTATCCTACTACTATAATCTAGCATAATAGAAAAAGGTATACCAAAACCTCGGTATACCTTTTCTCCTATTTATTTTTCTTTTAACACACTATGTAATCGATCAGGATAATTTGTAAACATTCCTGTAGCACCCCATTTCATTAACAATCTCATATCTGGTTTCTCATTAATTGTATAAGGGTGAATTAACAGACCATTATTTCTAGCCATTTTCATATATGACTCATCAATAATTAGTTCTCCGTTATCATTGCGTAAGTTCGGTCCAATACCAACTGCATACTTTTTAATTTCTTGAAAATCTTCATTTGTTACACGTTTCGGTTCATGTGTAATGCCAGACCATTCAACAATCTCATTGTTTTCATTTGGATAATACCAAAGCAGTTGAACTAACGGAATATTTTTATTCATACTATGAATCTTTGTTAAACTATCTTTACTAAATGACTGAATCATAACACGGCTAGAAGACATGTTTTGACCTACTAAATTATATTTTTTTAATAAAGCTAATAATTTCTCTTCCATTCCTGGATACACATCTGGTGATTTTGTTTCAATGTAATACTTCATGCTTCTTCCGTACTTTTGGAAAATTTCTTCAAGAGTCGGAACCTTTTGACCAACGTACTCTTGCTTAGCCTTTTCTGGATAAGCTTTATTGAACCAAGATCCTGCATCTAAGCTTTTTATTTCACTTAATGTTTTATCTCGTACTTCACCTGTTCCATTTGTAGTGCGATCAACTGCTGTATCATGCATTGCAATCAACTGGCCGTCCTTAGTTAACTGAATATCTAATTCCAAATAATCCGCTTTCATTTTTTTCACAAGATCATAAGAAGCAAAAGTATGCTCAGGTGCATGTCCACTTGCTCCGCGATGTGCAATATTTAAAAACTTATTCGTATTCCATTCATGCTTCCCTTCTGCTTTCGCATGAACAGCTCCCCCAGCAAAGATACTCCCCGTCATAAAGAAAATAACTAACACGCTAATAATTTTTCTCATTCTTCTAACCCTTCCTACGTTGCAAATTTCAACAAGTTAATGAGATTTACACGAAATAGAAGATACACTTTCATTATTTTTATAAGCTTATATGAAAATTCCAATCTTACACATACAATTCCCCTATGTTATTACTATACTATTTATTTTCCATATCCCTCCTATTCACATATAACTGCCTATTCTTTACAGTTCATTCAATAAAAAAAGCCATAAATTATTTAGAGGACACTTCTGTATCCCTAAATAAATTTATGGCTTATCTCACATATCTCCGGCCTCGATTAACTTGTCGAAATTAATCATACCAAACCTATTAATATTTGTGAATATTATTTTTTCAGTAAAGTGAATCTTTTATCAAGATGGATTAGACATCTCCTATTGGTTATTCTTTGACCTAATATCTCATTCCTTATTCATTAAGAATTTTAATGGTGCATAAACAATACTAAAATCACATTTCCATTTTCATTTCCCCACATTTCAACGAAGAAAAAATATTCATTAGGGAAATCTTCTAAAGATACCGGTTCATCACTTAAACTAATATTATTATGATATTCTATATCCCAATCTTTCCTTACATCTTCTAATGATTTGCGTTCTAAATTACTTTTTTGATTATCGAAATAATGCGAGATAAATACCTCTTCTATTTCACCATTAAAAACCATCTCTTTCAATTCTTCTAGTGTAGAGAGATTAGAAAGAATATTATCTGAAATTATCATTTCATTATTGTACATTTCCTTAGTTTCATTAATTATAAAATAGCCTTTTCTTCTCATCATACTCAGCCCTTTATGTAGAAATATAACAAGCTGTATATTATCATAACTTCTGAACACATGTATAGTAGTGTCTCATATAAGACAATGCTTCCATAGTTACTTAAAAATCACATAATAAATTACTCATTACCTCCTCCAGTATTACATCTAGATTTACCACTGCTTTTTCCAAACGCCATCCTATAAATCCATCTGGTCTAATTAATACAGCTCCTCCATTCTCTATCCCATATAATTCACGAAAAACATTTTCTTGAGCAATAAAGTCTCCACTTCCCCCTACTCGATACAGTTTAATATTTATTCCTAATTTAGATGAAACATCAAATACAGCTTCAGCCCAAGAGCTATTGTCTACTCCAGTAAGTAATACAAAATTGTTACCAAATAAGTCTAATATAGAAGCTTCTTTCCCTTTATACATCCCCCAAAAGTGTGGCGCTCGCGTTCCAGGTCTCCCGTTCAACTCTACGCTATCCATTCTATGTGGAGTGACTGAGTCATCTATAATCGCCTCTGAACAATACTGATATCCAACTGTAACAGCTAAACCATCCATATTATTCAAACTGCCTTCCTCTCTATTCGCAGCACGAAACAGTAAACTACTCGCATAATCTGTCGTTAATTTTGCAACAGGATATCTCTCTTCATGATATGTTTCTAACAATTTTGGTTTTGCCTTGCCTTTTATAACAGCCGCTAATTTCCAAGCTAAATTGTGCGCATCTTGTATTCCTGTATTCGAACCAAATCCTCCTGTTGGCGGCATAATATGCGCTGAGTCTCCAACTAAAAAGATTCGATTATCTTGAAATTTTGTAGCAGTACTTTCAGCCGCTTTCCACGGTAAAACACTTACTATTTCCGATTTAACACTTGTGCTTCCAATTGCGGTTTGAATAATTTGTTTACAACGTTCTATAGTGAAATCTTCTGGTCGCTCTCCTTTTAATGGATCGTAGGATACATGATAAATCCACCTTCTTGCGTTATCGACTGGAATGAGTGCACCGAGAACTTCCGGATGAAGTACCATAGAAAAACCAAATGCATCTCCTTGTATAAAGTCGCTTAAATCCGCTTCAAAATAAATATTCATATAATAGCCACCGATTGTACCTCGTCCCTCCGTACTTATCCCTAGCTGCTCACGTATTTTACTTTTCGCTCCATCCGCTGCAATTACATAGTCACAATGTATGACACTTTCTTTTTCTGTTTCACGATTTCTAATCGTTGTTTTTACCCCGTTTTCATTTTGTTCAAATGAAACTAATTCATGATAAAAAGATAGTTGCCCGCCTAGCGTTTTCGCTTCTTGTAACATCATCTCTTCTAAAATTATTTGATAACACGCAGTTTGTTTTGATGGGCTAATCTCTTCTATTTTTTGAAGTAGTTTTTCATCATTTCCATACTGAGTCTCCCTCATTTGTGCCAATTCTTCCTGATTCGCCTCAGCTATTGTATGAACCGCTATTCTTCCTCGGCAATTTTCTAACGCTTTACCCGCTGATCTAATTCTTTGTTCTAAACCTAATTCTCGAAATAACTCCATCGTACGAAAAGTAATTCCACCCGCTTTTGGATGAATTGCAGTAGACGGATGCCTTTCAATAAGTAAGTACTTAATGTTATGTTTTGCAAGGAATAACGCAGATGCTAATCCTGATAATCCCCCTCCAACAATTAAAACTGGTACATCATTCGATTTCATATATTTATCCTCCACATCATTGTTCTGAGCTCAGTGACATAAATATAATCAAAAAACAACAAAAATATAGACTTATATTTCATTTTAAAGTATCATATAGATAGATTACGACCCAAATTACTTTTACTCTTTCATATATCTATAATCCGCTTGTATTATGTATGTATGAAAGAGTAAAACGAAACAACTCACTTTAAAATAATAAAAACATGATAAGCGGTCGTAACCCTAAAAATTATACAGGGTTACGACCGCTTAATTTTTTGTTCAATGGCTTAACTATCCTCATCTAGAAACAACGTATTATTAAATCATTTTCTATTTTAAAACTTTATCCATTCCAATATGTAATTCTTTTCTACCCCCTTTATCATTTTCAACATAAAAAATTCATTCGTCTCGATTTTCTTTCCCAATATTGCAGTTCATACAACAATCATGTAGCATTACGGTATCGAAATAATGGTCCATCATTTTAAACCTTTCGACTAATTTTTGGAGGTAAAGTGATTGAAATGAATAAACAAGAACAATTAAATGTTATAAAAAAAGATTTTATTGATTCTCAAAAAGTATTATTGGCAATTGGCGATGAAACACGTCAAGCTATTTTGTTAGTTCTCATGGAAACGGAATGTCAAACCGGATTACGTGTAGGAGAAATTACGAAACAAACACACCTTTCTCGGCCAGCGGTATCACATCACCTAAGGATTTTACGAGAAGCCGGTATTATTTTAATGCGTAAAGAAGGTACAAAAAACTTTTATTATATTGATATACGTACAAAATTAAGTTTATTAAAAAATCTTGTATTAGACATTGAAAAGCTATTGCACAACTTTTATCCCACTTTAACGGGCAGTAAGACCCCCACCTCAAAATTCAGCGAAAGCAAATAATTTAGATAGGGGATCAACTGCCCATAAAGGTCCGATTGGTGAGGGCTGATAATCAGTGGGGGATGAAGCCCCCCACAGTTTCATTTTATTGAAATTTGGAGGTATAAGAAATGAAAGCGATGATAATTGATAAATACGGAAAAGTTCCAATGCATATGACAGAGGTACCTACTCCTGAAATAAATGAGTATGAAGTGCTCGCAGAAATTCATGCAGCTAGCATTAACCCAATTGATTTTAAAATACGCGATGGAAAAGTAAAAATGTTACTGAAATATGAAATGCCGCTAATCCTTGGGAATGACTTTTCCGGTGTCATTACGAAGGTTGGATCAAAAGTAACTCGTTTTAAAGTCGGTGATGAAATATATGCTCGTCCAAGAAAAAATAAGATTGGTACTTTCGCGGAATATATAGCCATTCATGAAGATGATATAGCCTTAAAACCGAAAAATTTAAGTTTTGAGGAAGCTGCGTCAATTCCACTCGTTGGCTTAACATCCTATCAAGCATTACATGACATTATGCACTTACAAAAAGGTCAAAAGATTTTAATTCACGCTGGATCTGGTGGTGTTGGTACTTTCGCAATTCAGTTAGCAAAAATAATGGGCGCTACTGTTACAACGACTGCTAGTGAAGCTGGTACGAATTTAGTCAAGTCTCTTGGTGCAGATGAAATTATTAATTACAAAACAGAAAAATTTGAAGAAATACTAACAAATTATGATGCAGTATTTGATACAATTGGCGGTACAACACTTGAAAAATCATTCAACATTATAAAAAGCGGTGGCAACATTGTTTCCGTTTCAGGTACGCCGAATGCTCGATTCGGTAAAGAATTCGGTTCAGGATTTTTCAAAACACTCTTATTTTCATTAGCAAGCAAAAAACTTACTGCACTTGAAAAGAAGCATAATGCTCAATATTCATTTTTATTTATGAAGCCAAGCGGAGATCAACTACGTACTATTGCAAACTATATTGAAGCCGGAAAAATCAAACCAGTAATCGATCGAGTTTTTTCATTTGAAGATGCTCAAAAAGCAATGGAATATTCAGAGGCTGGCAGAGCAAAAGGAAAAATAATCGTAAAAATTAAGTAATAATAAAAACTCCATTTTTTAAAATGGAGTTTTTATATTTGCTGTTAAATAGACATAGTGCAGTGAAGTCCTTACAATAGATTGCAAGGGGAAATATCATATTATACTTTTAGCTAATTTTACAAAGAATACATACGTACAAATACATAATAAAAAAATAAACAAGGAGGAGATAAAATGACTAAAAATAATGAAGCAGGTTGGAATTTAGACAATAGTTATGCTACTTTACCACATTCATTTTATACAGAAATCCCCCCTACTCCCGTAAGTTCACCGGAGTTAGTTAAGCTAAACCATTCACTTGCGATATCTCTTGGCTTTAATCCGGAAGAACTGAAGAAAGAAACCGAAATTGCGATTTTCGCCGGTAATGCACTACCAGAAGGAGCTCACCCATTAGCTCAAGCGTATGCTGGTCATCAATTTGGACATTTTAATATGTTAGGCGACGGTCGTGCTCTTTTAATTGGTGAACAAATTACTCCTTCAGGTAAACGTTTTGACATTCAGCTGAAAGGTTCTGGCCCTACTCCTTATTCACGCCGTGGTGATGGTCGTGCTGCACTCGGTCCGATGCTACGTGAATATATTATTAGCGAAGCAATGTATGCACTTGATATTCCAACTACCCGCAGCTTAGCAGTTGTCACAACAGGTGAGCCAACCTATCGTGAAACAAAGTTACCTGGAGCTATTTTAACTAGAGTTGCAAGCAGCCATATACGCGTCGGCACATTTCAATATGCTGCAGCTCGCGGCTCAATCGAAGATCTTCAATCGCTAGCTGACTATACAATAAAAAGACATTACCCAGAAATTGAAGATCATGAAAACCGATATACTGCATTGCTACAAGAAGTCATCAAAAAACAAGCCAGCCTCATCTCTAAATGGCAACTTGTTGGATTTATTCACGGCGTAATGAATACTGACAATATAACGATTAGCGGTGAAACGATTGATTACGGCCCTTGTGCATTTATGGACCATTACGACCAAGGAACTGTATTTAGCTCTATTGATACACAAGGCCGCTACGCATATGGAAACCAACCATATATGGCCGCATGGGACCTCGCGCGATTAGCAGAATCTTTAATACCAATTCTGCACGAAGATGAAGAAGAAGCATTAAAAATTGCTCAAGACGAAATTTCAAAATTTAGCGTACAGTATGAAAACCTGTGGTTCCTTGGAATGAAAAAGAAATTAGGACTATTTAGCAACGAAGAACAAGATCATTCACTTATTGAGCAACTTTTAAAAATGATGGAGAAATATAAAGCGGATTACACTAATACATTCCGTTCATTAACTCTTAATACGTTAGAAAATACCCCTCTATTCGATAGCCCTGAATTTAAAGAATGGTACAAACTGTGGCAATCTCGATTAGAAAAACAAGATGAATCGAAAGAAAATGCCTACGAAATGATGAAAAATAATAACCCATCAATCATCCCTAGGAACCACCGTGTAGAAGAAGCATTAGAAGCAGCTGTCACAAATGGCGACTATAGCGTAATGGAAAAACTTCTTGAAGCTCTAGCAAATCCTTATGCGTATGCTACAGAGCAAGAAGAATACTGCGTTCCACCTGCGCCTACGAATCGTCCTTATCGTACTTTTTGTGGGACTTGATTGTTTAATATGTAAAAAGGTGTATTCATACAAATTGTGTGAACACACCTTTTTTATATCCTCACCTCTCAACTAGAACTTTAAAATGCCTCTTCACCAATTTCCTTTCTTTACTCCAAAACAAAAATATCACTATTCCAATTGGCTTACTAAAATATTTGTTAAACAAATATTGAGAAATAAAAATCATATTTCTAAATATTGTTATTTTTGATACTATATTTTATAAGAATATTCAAAAAGCGAGGGGATTTCATGAACGTTCAACTACAAGGTAATGAACAAATTACAAAATTATTTAATGATTGGTATTTAGCTATGCTAAAACAAGATGTGTCCCAGGCAACAAACTTAAAGCATGAAATTGAGGAAAAAGAACTAAACTTTGAAGAAGATGAAAACTTAGCATTATACTATTCTCTACTAGATTTTCGTTTCAAAGTTTTAACTGATGGTTTAAGCATCACAAAAGACAGTTTCAACAAAATAGATTCTTACGCGATTTCACCTAATCACCAACTTTCTTACTACTATCATTTATTTAAAGCGATTCATGCTACTTTAACAACAAATTATAATTTAGCAAGTGAACATTACGAAAATGCTGAAAAGCTATTAGTTAATGTTTCAGATAAACTAGAGGAAGCTGAGTATAATTACCGATTCGCTATCTTTAATCAACATTTTTATAAACCGATTGATGCAATTCAGCAAGCAACAAAAGCCAGAAACATCTTCATGACTGAGAATGGATTTGAGATAAAGTTAGCACTTTGCGACAATATAATAGGTTCCTCATGTGTATTCCTAAAACAATATGAACAAGCAGAGGAAAAGTTCAATTCTGCTCTTTCAATTTTACAAAAACTAAACGAAAAGGATTTAGTATTAAGCGTTCGCAATAATCTAGGTTGGCTCTATGCAAGTCAAAACCTGTCTTCTCTAGCGATTCGACATTTATCAGAGGTAACAACCAAAGTGCCTACACACTTTAAAGCACTCTTTTTACAAGCCAGAGAGCATTATAAACTTGGTGAAATAAACATTGCTGAAGAATTTATTAAAAAAGGATTGGGAGTTTGTACGGAACTAAACAATATTGAATATATACTTCATTTTAAAATTTTAAATTCCCTTAACAATAATGAGACAACTGAAGATCTAGAAAAGATTATTCTTGAAGGAATTACGTATTTCGACAAAGAATCTTTATATAACTACACTCAAGAATATTCAGAGAAATTAGCAACTAAATTTTATAATGAAAATAATCATGTGAAAGCGAGTGAGTATTTTCATAAAGCGTTACAAGCAAAAGAAAAAACGTTTGAGAAAGGAGCTCTAAAATGATTAAAAAAATTAGTTCTGTCGTTCTAGGACTGTCTGTTATCGGTATTATTTCTATTGGGATAAATAGTTCTTTTACATATCAAGCAAGTCACGCCGATCTCCCTGCACCACAAAGACCTGATTTTGTTCAATCTGTTGACGTAAGTAAAGACTACAACTCAACCACAGCTGAAAAAACACTTTAAAGAACGAAAGACCTTCATTTAAGAGGGTCTTTTTTTAATGCGCTTATTTAGATGTAATCGAATATTTCTTCATACAGAGGTTTCCATATGCCTCCGACGGGATTCGAACACGCTTCCCTACGGAATTTCACCGACAGGAATTCCACCTGTCTCAGCTTGTTTGCTTTTCGGTGCTTCTGAAACCTTCGCCTTGCGACCCGGTGCGACATGTTTTCCGGCGCTCTTCCCTTCTAGAGCTACCGAGGCATTTTTCTTGCAAGTAAAATATATTTCTACAAAATTAGTAAGTCACCTTTATTTTACCAAACTCATTTTGTTTCTTTCATCAATTCCGCAATCTCCCTACTCCCCTCACTACCAACTTTCTCAAGTTTCTCCACAACTAATGCTCTTCTTTCCACAGAGTGATTTTGACTTAACTTCGCTTTTCCTTCTATTTTATTTATCTTTATTTTGAACCCAACTATTCCCTTACTTAATCCTCCCATATAATTCGGGTCTACATCATTAAGTGAGTAGGCGCTCTCTGGATCTTCATACTTATGTACTAACTCTTGAAGAGAATTTATTAATTCCTGTTCATCTTCAACAATTTCTAATTCACCATATACATGCACTGCAACGTAATTCCATGTTGGTACTGCATTGTTTGTTTCATACCATGACGGAGAGATGTAACTATGTGGTCCTTGAAATATAGCTAGTACTTGCTGAGTCCCAATATCTTTCCACTGTTCATTCGGCCGTGCGAAATGACCATGTAACGTGAGTGTTTCCCTATTTAACAACAACGGCAAATGTGTTGCATATGGTTCCCCGTTATGTTGAGAAAATAATGTCGCAAAGCTATTTTGTTCAATTATTTCGTACTTTACCTCTTCATCTTGTATTGCAAAATATTTTGGTATGTACATACTCCCCCTCTTTTCCGGTCTTTTATTTCTCATTATATTTAAGTCTTGTGGCATTCAACAGGGCCAGTTTGTATTTGTTTTATAATGGCAGCGTTCTATTTCAAAAGAATAGGCAGCATGTATTCCATACCGCCTTAGTTTATTTCTTCTAATATATTTGTAATAAATTTCGTCTTACCTTCACTGTAGCTAGTTCTACTTTTTGACTCTCTTGCTAACTCTTCCTTTAAACGTCCATATTCACCAGCAACATCTTCATGTTCACGAAGGTAATCCCGAAACGCTATATGTTTTCTTAACTCTTCACTATTTTTATCACAAACATATAGATGATGTTCCATCCAAACTGTACTTTCTTCACTCCACGGAACGAAAGCGTCCTTTCTGCCGAACGCCTCTCTCCCTTTGTAGCTCCATTTTGCCTGATGATAGTATCCTATCGCTTCAAGCTTAGTTACTACTTTAGGAAAAAACCCATAATCTTCTATTACAATATCAATATCTAATACTGGTTTTGCTGCAAGTCCTTTAATAGATGTACTCCCAACATGTTCAATGGATAAAATGCTGTCTTCCATTACATCGTTAATGAGAGTTTGTAGCTTATTAAATTCACTTTCCCATTTGATGTTATATTCTTCGATAGTAATTCTTTGTTTCAATGTATCCCTCTCCTCAAAAGCAACTATAACCTCTGAATATGAGTATCCTTAAAATCTGTCTCATATTTCAATCCATATCCAAACATTCGATCCATTCCAATATGTGCTGTCCATATTAAACCGATCATTATAACCGTATCTACCTTAAAATAGACTCCTATGATAGCTATTACTATCGATATAATATATGTGTGACATATATTATAAATCTTAGCACCTACATGATTATTTATACCATACGCTAACATTGATAAATCCGGAGCTAAAAGGAACAGAAAAAATATTATCCAACTAAATTCATATACTGAATACGCATAAATCGCAGCTATGAAAACAACTAGCCCTTCAAAATGTACAATACGTTTTTGCATTCTTTATCATTCCTATTTTTCTATATTTACCGATAAAGTTTCATCACTGAAAGTATCCTTTGCATTTTTTGACCAGATGGTTGCTAAAATCGGTCCTGCAATGTTATGCCATACTGCAGCTAATACACTTGGGAGTGCGGCAGCTGGTCCAAAATGTGCTGTTGCTAGCGCAACACCTAGGCCTGAATTTTGCATTCCTACTTCTATTGAAATAGCTCTTCTTGTCCCTTCGTCTAGTCTAAGTATAAATGCTGTTATATATCCTAGTAAAAAACCGAAAGCATTATGAAGCATAACGGCAATAAAGATAAGAAGGCCTGAAGAAGTAATACTACTTACATTTGCTGAAACTACCGCTGAAACAATAATGATAATTGCTAAAACTGATATGAAAGGAATAACGGTCATTCCTTTCGTAACAGTTTTCGGGAAAAACTTCTTCACTACTAATCCTAAAATAATCGGTATGATAATGACTTGTACGATAGAAAGAAACATAGACATAGGATTAACCGGCATCCATTGTCCTGCAAGCAATAGTAAAATAAGAGGTGTAGCAATTGGTGCTAGTAACGTTGATAATGATGTCATTGCAATAGACAACGCTAAGTTCCCTTTTGCTAAATAAACCATAACATTTGATGCAGTGCCACCCGGTACTGAACCGAGTAACACTAATCCAGCTGCTAATTCGGCTGGCAGATTCATAACGTAGGCTAGTACGTATGCGACAAGTGGCATAATAATAAACTGAGCACATACACCGATAATAACTGGCAATGGTTTTGTAGCAATGATTTTAAAATCAACAGCCTTTAACGTTAATCCCATCCCAAACATAACAACCCCAAGTAAAATCGTTATGTAACTAGTTAACCCTAGAAATGGAGCAGGAATAAAATACGCAATAGCTGCAATACAAATAACCCAAAATGCAAAATACTTTCCAGCTATATTACTTATCGCTTCTAGTACTTTCACCCGATCAACCCCTATCCTTTAACTGAAAAACTTTATTCGGATTCAAAATATTTTGCGGGTCAAGAGCTTTCTTTATCTTCTCCATTACGAGTAATGCCGCCCCATGTTCTTCTTCTTGATACTTCCGCTTTCCGATTCCAACGCCATGTTCCCCTGTACACGTTCCCCCTCGTTTAAGAGCATACAAAACGATATTTTCATTTATTTCGTCTGCCTTTTCCACTTCTTCTTTATCGTTAGGATCAATCATTAAGAGCACATGGAAATTCCCATCTCCTACATGACCAAGAATACCACCAACAAGACCAACCTTATCTAATGTCTCTCTCGCATGTTGAATTGCCCCAGCCAATTCTGAAATTGGTACACATACGTCTGTACTCATTAATTTTTTACCAGGATAACTATGCACATAAGAGTACGCTAAGTTATGTCTTGCATCCCACAGTTTATTTCTCGCTGCTGTCTCCGTCTCAAACGCAACTTCTTTACATTTATGATCAAAAACAATTTCTTTCGTAAACTCAATATCTTGCTTTAGCCCTGCTTCATTACCGTGAAACTCTAAAAACAGCGTAGGCTCTTCTCTGTAACTTGTTTCACTATAATGATTGACTTGTTTTATAGATAGTTCATCAACGAGTTCAATTCTCGCAATTGGAATACCCGCTTGTAATATGTTAATAACAGCTTCTACTGCATCATTTATAGTTGGAAACGATGCTCTCGCGGCCATAACATGTTCTGGTATACCGTACACTTTTAATGTTAACTCCGTAAAGCATCCAAGCGTACCTTCTGACCCTACGAAAATACCATTTAAATGGTAACCTGATGATGACTTCGCCGCTAAATTCCCAGTATGTATTACTTCCCCATCAGCAAGAACGACTTCTAAATCACGAACTTGATCACGCATTACTCCATACTTAACCGCTGTCGTTCCGCTTGCATTTGTAGCAGCCATTCCCCCTAACGTTGCATCTGCTCCTGGATCCACACTAAAAAACAATCCATACTTTTTCAATTCTTTATTAAGCTGAGAGCGAGTCACTCCCGGTTGTACTCTCACTAGAAAATCTTTCTCTCTTATTTCAAGAATTTTGTTCATTAACGAAAAATCAACTGTAATCCCTTTTTCATAAGGAATTACGTGCCCCTCTAAACTGGACCCTACTCCAAACGGAACGACAGCTGTTCCGTGCTGACTCGCTACTTTCATTATCGCGCTAACTTCTTCGGTCGTTTTCGGAAAAACTACTACATCAGGTAAACTACTAGCATGATAAGATTCATCTTTACTATGCAACTCTCTTACTGTCGTATTGATTACTACTCGATCTTCAGGAATTACCTTTTTTAATTCATTTACTAAACGCTCTACTGTTATTTCCATCGTACACTCTCCTACTCTCTATAAATTTGAATTACAAAATATGTTAAGTGTTTTATACATAATAATCCGAAAAATTAAATAATTCAAGTTTTACATATACGAAATTCATTTCTTACTTTCGAATAAAAAAAGAACTTGCAACAATTACTGCAAGTTCTTTTCTATAAAACTATATTTTAAACGACTTCTTTATTAACAACATAAACCAAATTAAAGTAACTGCCATCAACGAATGAGAAAAACCAACAATATAAGTTAACCCTTTAAAGTCCGCTCCATTTAACTGAAGAAGCCCTCTTGCTGCTAGCGAACCTAACATTAAAATTAATGCGATATTATGTACAACAAACCACTTATTAAAACTTTTCGCTTCATGAAACGCGAATACTTTTGCTAATCCTAAAGTAATTAAAAAGAAGAAAAAGCCGAGTACAAGTGTATGTGTATGTAAAAGGTTTAACAAAGTAGATCCTACAATCCCTTTATACTTTCCATACTCCCTAGCGAAAATCCCTGATAATAAACCGATAATCAAATACGTAAACGATGCATTATATAATTTCTTCATTATGTACCTCCTTGAGTAGAATGTGTAGTGTGTCATATTTAGTAATAATGATAGTTATATAGTAAAAACTCCTAGTCACCTAGGAGTCATTGTATAAGCATCTCACTCTTTACAATCAATTCTAATTATAAAATATCCCTTTATGCAAAACAAACGAACTTTATGTGAACAATCCGGGCTCTTTTAAAATATGTTGCGATTTTGTATTACACAATCCATACTAATGATTATAAATGTTAAAGGTGGTGCAGTAGCTTGATAGTTCTTGAAACGGAACGACTCATTCTTCGTTGGCTCGATATAAAAGATGCTCCGTTTATTCTAGAGTTAGTAAACGATCCTGCATGGATTCAGTTTATCGGTAATAAAGGAGTTAGAACCTTAGAAGACGCAACAAATTATATTGTAAACGGACCAATCGATATGTATAACAAACTTGGATTTGGTCTTTACTTAGTAGAGCGAAAAGAAGATCTCACTCCACTCGGTATGTGCGGTCTTATTAAAAGAGATTCATTAGAAGATGTTGATATTGGCTTTGCCTTTTTAGAAGAATTCCGTTCAAAAGGATATGGCTACGAGTCAGCTTCTGCTGTAATAGACTACGGTGTACAGAACCTAGGTCTGAAACGAATTGTAGCAATTACTACTATAGATAACATCCATTCAGGAAAGCTTTTAGAAAAAGTAGGATTGCAGTTCGAAGAGATCATTTCGGACTCAGGGGAAGATTTAAAATTATTCGGGTATAACGCGTAAAAAAGATTTTGAAAGAAAAACCCTTGATTTGTCTACGCTAAGCAGAAAATCAAGGGCTTCATTTATGTTCTAAAGGGGCGTAATGATCGAATAGAATGGGGGAACTGTTAATATCAAATTTATATTGACCTAAGAAATTTATATGCTCCCAACCTAAAGGTGGAATATGGGCAAGTAAAGGCTCCTGATGTTTTCCTACTTCCATATGTAAATCTGTTTCGTGATGTAGTAAACCATCAATGACATGAACGGCATCCCTAGCATTCGTATTAATCACTTTTGTATAAAAGCTAGAGAATTGATCACTCACAAAGCGATAAAGTGAAACTTTAATCAGTGGGGGTTTTCTTCATCCCCCACTGATTATTAGTTGAACCAATCGGACTTTTATGGGCAGCCCGACCCCCACCTAACTTCTTTGCTTTCGCTGAATCTTGAGGTGGGGGTCTTACTGCCCATTAAAGTGGGATAAATGGTAGCACCTTTACCTGTTCCGTAATGTGGATTTGCGTCTGCATGTAAAGATGAAACCCCAATTTGCATGCACATCCCATCTGAAGACGAAGTGGTACCATCTCCCCAATAAGAAGCTAATTCTAGTTGGTGCTAGTAATTTACTAATGTTGCTTGTGCCTTATTCATTGAATCTTCACCACTCGTTTTTTATCGGACTTCTTTTTACTGTACTTTTATTTTCTTTATGAGTTATTAGAAAAATAATTGTCTATATAAGTCTTTATTTTTTCAAAATTCTTTTCCATAAATAAGATTGCTGGTACTTCAATTATTGGAAGATTATTTTCATTATCAAAAGGTGGACACGGTTTGGGAACTACCAAATAGTCAACTGAGTTTTTATCCCTAATATAATTAATCGAAACATCATAATACTTAGAAAAATATCCCTTCAAATCATCCTGATTCCTTAAAAATGGTAGAGAAAATATTGAACCATAATTTATACCAGCGTCGACAATTAATACAAAGCATATTTTTTTCATGATACACCCTCCTCGTATAATAAGTTTTAAGTTAATAACTGTTCCTTGAAAATTAAATAGTTTTTATCTTCAAGAGCTACATCAAAAAAATGATGTATGGGTAAAATTTAGTCTTGGATACCAGGGGATCCCCCCAGATAATGGAAGTTCAACAATGAATCCATCGGGAATATGCTTACTCCTCCTGTAGTTCGAGCACGTTAAAAGACTGTGACCCAGACCAAAATGCACTGCATACGCACAAGCTGTATCGGTTTCCTTTTTCTTTATATTCAATTAAATCATATCATTATTTTACATAAATTTACATACTTTGTTTTTTATTTTATTGGTAAACTTATGCTTAGCATGAATTGGAGTGCTTTGGATTGAATTAGCGGTGCCTCGTCAACGTTGTACACAGTGCAATTATACATTTACTTTTGATTACGGGTTAGGGCTGATTCACTCTTCAACAGCCTCATTTCGTCGTGAAATTGTACAGCGTTGTAAGGGGCGCGCTTTGTCAGATGTTGCCTGCGAATATAACTTGCCTTACACCACGGTAGAGCGCTGGTTTTATTGGTATGCACCTGAACAATTCCATGATGAAATAGCTACTCGAATTTGTGTAGATGAGTTTGCGATTCGTAAAGGGCACACGTATGCAACAAGTGTGCTAAATGCAGATACAGGGCATGTTTTAACTGTCGTTCCGAATCGTAATCAAGAGGCAATCGAAACAGGCAAAAAGACGATTAGCTGATTGGATAAAACGCTATCAATTCCATGTTTGCGGTGCGGTTGCGAAAATTGTGAAAAGCTTCGTATTACGTGAGAAAGCGATGCTCGATACAATTGTGTCACCTTTATCCAATGGAATCATGGAGGGAACAAACAATAGGATTAAACTTATCAAACGGCGTGGGTTTGGCTAAAGAAGTGATGACCATCTTTTCTTGCGCATTCGCTTAGAAACAGAACGTTGATTTTATCAACCCCATCTTTTGGTGATGATCCTTTCATATCGCATTTTTGGTACTTTATAGAAATAATTCTTCCGTTTATAAATTTATTATATTAATATATTAAATAAAGAGGTGAGAATAAATGGGACAACCACTATTTTTATTAGTTCTTCAATTCATTGCATTTATATTAATCATTTGTATCTTATATGGAATCTTGTATAATGTCGTATTGAATTTAAATATGCCTAAATGGACTGCACATATGGTAGCTACGTTATTTTCTCTTGGTAGTGCCTATCAAGCTTTTGTAAATTTTTTTGTATAACACGCAACAAAAAGGTCGCCACTCACGGCGACCTTTTTACTATTTCACTTCTACCGTATAATTCCCTGTTCCCCCGCCATACTGATACACATGTAAGTAATACTTTCCTGGATACGTGTAGTAACTTCCTACTAACTTATTTCCTTCTTGCTGGGCATACGTAACATAATTATTCAAATCTGCTTCCGAATAAAGAACCCAGTTCATTCCGATATTATTTTCATTCGTTACGTTAATTTGAAGGTTTTTAGCAGTATCCACATTAATTTCAAAGAAATCACTCGTATCGCCATTTCCTAAACTAGCACGTAAAATTTGATTTAGCTGCAGTTTGTTTGCTGTTTGAAATGAGTTATTCGGCTCTTTTTCCACACTGTTATCTTCTTTCTTTTGAACCGTTACATTCGTTGTAGCAGTATTCGTTAATCCTTTGTCATCTGTTACTGTTAATTTCGCTGTATATGTTCCTTCTTTTGTATACACGTGAGTCGGATTTTGCTCATTACTTACTGCTCCATCACCAAACTCCCATTTATACGAAGTAATTTTCCCATCTTCATCTTTTGATCCATCGCTTTTAAACGAAATTGCTTCATTTACATTTCCACTATAGGGCCCATTTATAACCGCAACTGGCGCTTTATTCACAGCACCTTCTTCTGTATTAATACCATGGAATACAACATCATACTCAAATTGTCCTGCTGCATTCACACGGTAATTTACGAAATAAGCTGTTACTGTTTTATAGCCTGTCCATTCTTTCGCACTTAAACGTTTTAACGTATCATTCACGTTTTGTGTAATTGTCTTCCAGTCTTCATATTCTCCTTTTGCAGTAGTACCTGTATATGTTCCTTGTAGTGTAAATGTATGAAAGAACTGTGATTTATTTTTCTTAACTGATACATTATTTAATTTTGCTTCTGCTGTAATTTCTGCCGCAATATCTGAAACTGGTTTCGGTGCGTGAGTTGCTAAATAATCATCTGATACTAACGGAACATTATATTTCTCACGGTTATCTACTAACATTTGCATATAATCTTGATATTCTTTATTTAAATTCGCATCTTTACTTAAAGCAGAGCGGTATGCATCATATGCTGTTACATCATTTTTCCTAATAAGATCATGAATTTTGTCAAACATATCATATCTCTTATTGTACATGTACGATTGTAAAGCGAAGGAATAATTATAGAAATCCCACGTTCCATATTTTGCGTTTAACGTTCTCTCTGCTGTATAACGTTCTGCTGGATTTGAAGATATTCCTCCTATAATGCTCTTTCTCGGTACAACATTATCTGTTCTCGTTGCACCTGCAAAAAACTCCGCATTCCCTTCTTCAAACCAAGATAATCTCTCATTCTCATACATCTTCCCTTGTCCCCAAAGTCCTGGCACTTCATATCTGCCTTGTAAATAATGCGTGAACTCATGTCGGAACAATTCTTCTAAACTATAAATACTTTCTTCTGGCGTACGTTCATACGTAAAGAACGTACCTGTTCCTTCTATATAAAGACCGCCGTTATTCGTTTCATACCCGTATAATTGACGGTTAAATTGATATTCAGCTGGGCTATTATAAATAACCATCGTTAATACATCATCAGGATTGCCTTTTTCTAACGGCTGGTCACTTTCAACCGTACGATGGAATTGTGCCTTCACTTCTTTTGCCGCCCAATATAGACGTTTTACTTTTTCTTCTGTCACCTTATCTCCAGCTTTTAACACAATTGCTCCATCATCGAACGTATACGTTTTCGGTAAATATTTTTTCTTACCATCTTCTCGTATTTGATCTAAATTCACAACATTTCCATTTGCATCTTTCCCGCCATAATTCGTTGCAATTTGCTCAGCCGCTACGAAATATTGCTCTCCTAAATACGGATACATTTTCATTGCGTCCGTTACAACTTGCAACCCTTTCGTTCCTGTACTATGGAACGTACCAAGTCTACCTGTATAATAAATACCATTATTAATTAACCAACCATTTTTCTCTGTCACCGTTCCAATTAAGGCAAAACGACTTAATTCATTAATATAGCTATCAATTTTTTGATACCATATTGTATCTTTCGGTGCTTTTCTCGTATCGTATAAATACGATTGAATATCGTAATCAACACCTTGCATAATATCGTAAATCGCATTTCCAGCTGATAGATTGTCTACCAATGTAGAAAAATTATCGTTATATTGTTTAAAAATCTTTGCAGCTGATGTTATCGTTTCCACATCACTCGAAGCATTTCCTATTAATTTTCCGTATGATGAGACAACTCTATTTTGTTCTAACGTACCGAGTTTGAAATTCGGGTTATTCGCAATCGTTTTTAATGCCGGTAAGCATTTATCATGATAGCTTCGATCATTTAGTTTACTTAATTCTGTATGATAAAATCCTAAATAAAACCCTGAGCGTAATACCTCTACTAAAGTCTCAATCCCTTTTGAATCATCTTTCGTATAAGCTTGTCCTTGCTGCTTCAATTTATCAATAATTGCCTGCATTCTACTATCATTTTGATAGAATGCAAGACTATCCTTATTAAACTGAAATAGCCCATTGATTTGCTCCCAATCAATTGTTACAAGTAAGTCCACTAACTGCTGATTGCTCAATTGATTTAATTCAGCAATTGTATACGTTTTCGCTGCGGTTAATTGTTTACTTTTCTTTTTTACTTCTGGTGGTCTTTGCGATAAATCAGCAAGCTGTAGCCTTTTCTCAAAAGACTTGCTTTCAAGCACTTTTGATGAATGAGCTAATTCTTGCACTGGTAATTGTACACCAACTGGCTCCATTTTGAGAACGTTCCGATAAGAAACTTGCTCTCCCTTTGTACTTTCCGCCAATGCGCCTCCTTGAAAACTTCCTAACATGAAACTAGCAAAACTTACCCCTACTAACACTTTTTTTGAATAGCCTTTCATGCTCTCCCCTACCTTACATTTTTTAGTGTCCCGCACCATTATTTTACTATTTTTACTTTTTATACTGTATTGAGAAAAAATAAGGTAACGTTCACACATGTATCCACGCCGTGTAAAATTAACACTTGACTTTATATGCATTTTATATCAAAAAAGATAGATAATAGCGAAATTCCCGCTACATCTATCCTCGTTTTCAGCGCTATGATTTTAAATTTATAAATGTTACTTCTGGTAATGTTTGCATATACTGAATAAACTCATTCTTTTCTTCTGACGATATATTTTTCAGCTGCATCCCTACCTTATAAACTATTTCTGTACCTTGCTGTGAAGTTTCCACTTCATATGAAAGTATTGGAATGCCTTTCACTTGTAGTGTTTCTAATATTTGTTGTACTGCTTCATGTTTATTTATACACATTTGCACCGTTATATTTTGCGGAAATAAAAATTGCACCTTAAAAATACGGCTTACAATCTCTAAACCAATTAAAACGAGAATCGTCGCTCCAATTCCTACTACATACATGCCAGCCCCAATTGCTAATCCAATTCCTGCTGTAGCCCATAAACCAGCCGCTGTCGTTAATCCTTTTACCGCCTGCTTTTGAATAATAATTGTACCTGCACCTAAAAACCCTACTCCACTAACAACTTGCGCTGCAATACGGCTTGGATCAAGAGCCATATGTTCTTCATTCATAATATCTGAAAAAGCATATTTCGAAACGACCATTATTAAAGCACTTCCTACCGCTACTAGGAAATGTGTTTTTAATCCCGCCTCTTTTGATCGAATTTCCCTTTCAATACCGATTATTGCTCCTAACAAACCAGCAACACCGATTCGTATAATGAAATCAATATTTACACTCACGAGCCCTTCCCCCTTTCATTCATTATAGATAAATAAAATAAAAATTATCACACACATCGATTTATCGATATGAATGAATTTCATTAAAATACACTTAATACCTAGGTCATTTTATGTTAATATTTTAAATATTAACATAAAATGAATAACTTCTAATTTTAAACATCCACTCATTTTCTTGAAAAACAAAGGTGGATTACATGAAATGAGGTTGAGAAAGTTTAGAAAACGCTTTCATTTTGTGTTGTAATTTTTTATACATTCTACATAAATAAAGGAGCTTGCTAACAATGAACGTCTCTTTGATTACACCTACTACCGATTTACAAGACGAATACTTAGATTTTTATAACGAATGGAAAGATAGCGGTGAAACGATGATTCCGTGGGTTATTACAAAAGACCCTTCTAACTTCCCTGCTATGGTACAAGAACTACTCGATGCACATAACGGAATAAATCTTCCTGAATCTTGGGTACCAGATTCTACGTATTGGCTCGTTACAGATCATAATAGAATTGTAGGCGCTGTTAATATACGTCATAGTTTAACCGAACATTTATTTAACGCTGGCGGTCATATCGGTTATGGCATTCGCCCTTCTGAAAGAAGAAAAGGTTATGCTACGAAGTTACTAGCATTATCACTGGAAAAAGCGAAGCAATTAAACATCACGAAAGCACTTGTCGTTTGCGATGAAGTAAATACTGCTTCAGAAAAAACAATTTTACATAACGGCGGCCTTCGTGATGATGATTTCACTGAGGAAGACGGAAATGTAGTAAGACGTTTTTGGATTGAGCTATGAAGAAGTCATTGAATGAACATAATCTTGTTATAGAGAAATATAGTAAAAATAATGAGCTACAAGTAAAACAACTTATTGATTTATATAATGAAGAATCGTACGTATTTCACTTATTACGAGATAATAAAACAAAATGTGCGTATGTTGCCTACTATAAAAAAGATGTAGTAGGCATCTTTTTCACCTGGGGCAGTAACTTCCATCCATACTGCACATACTTTCGAATATATACGAATCCTTTCTATTCGGAGCTACACATTGAAAAATTTTTATTAAACGAGATTTCAAAAAGAGAAAACTTCAAACTACCATTACAAACCTCTATATGGGAAACATCAGCTCATTTAAAAGCGTTTTTTGAAGAACATAATTTTACGGAAATCCGAAGAACATATATGCCGATATTAGACTTACAAAAAATAGTTTCTATCGAGATAGTCCCTAATTCAAATTATCATATACAAACTTTATCGAACATCGTATCAAATAATAATTTATTAGAAAAACTAGCCTACTTAGTAAAAGAAAATTATGAGCAAACCCACCTAGCAAATCCCGTTGCCTCATTCCCACTACAAACTTGGCAAGAGATGATTTTAGCTGATGACGTACTACTAGATGGGAGCTTTCTCATTATAGATGAAGAGCATCGAATTATGGCATACTCTTTCCTCCATACATCAGAAAAGGATAATACAGTAGAACTAGGATGGTGCGGGACTCACAATACAGAAAATGTATCCTTACTGAAACTTCTCATTTTCAAACAAGCTATGTATGCAAATACACACGGTTATTCTTTCTTTCAAGGTGAATTCGATTCAACAAGTATATATGCAATGGAGATATTAAAATCTTTCCCTTTCAATCCTTGTGCTACCTGGATTACGTATCAAAAAGAAATCGGAAGGTAATTATACACCTTCCGACTTCTTTTATGCTGTTTCTATTTCAAACTGTACTGTAATACCACTCGGGTCTACTACAGTAAATCCATTTAAAATTTCATTTATTCCATGTTGTTTTTCTATTAATCTTTCTTTCACTTCATCTAACGCTTCTTTATGCGGCAGTACTATCGTATACACTTTTAATCCAGTTGCATATGCCGGTGGGTGCGGATTATTTACTCCGTTCCACGTATTTGCACCGATATGGTGATGATATCCTCCTGCAGAAATGAATAAGCAGTCATCCTCGCGTTGCTGTACTTCAAAGCCTATTGTATCTACATAAAATTCATATGACTCCTCTACATCGGCTATCCGTAAATGCACGTGTCCAACGACAGTATTAGCAGGTAATCCATCAAATTCATAATCAACAAGCGTTGCTAGTTCTTTTAAATCAAGCGGGGTACTTCCTCCTGGCCCTTCTCCCCATTGATCGCGCGGACGATCCGCATATATTTCAATACCATTTCCCTCTAAGTCTTGTAAATAAAACGCTTCGCTATACGTATGATCACTCGCACTATTAAACCTTGAAATTGGTAAAATTTCATTTGAATATGTATAACGTCCCTCTTGCTCAGCTGGACTATCAATTACATTCTTATTACGAATCACACCAAATAATGCCGACGCAAAAGCCTCACGAGTCGGAACCAAAAAGGCTACATGATATATACCAGTCGTACGCGGCTCTTGCAGTACCCCGTCCTCTAACTTTTCAAGAACAAGCAACGTGTTCTTTCCACCTTTTCCAGATAAATACGCTTTATTCTCCTCTTGCTTAATTACTTCTAAACCTACAACATTCTCGTAAAAAGCAATTTGACGTTCTAAATCTAACACCTTAAATTCAACATGACCAATACGTGTTTTTGGATGAATTTGTACCATGAGTAACTTCCTCCCCAATTTCCTTTTATTTTTATATAAGTTGATGGACAATAGCCACATTCAACGAACATACTTTAATTTTGTTTTTTTGTAGCATCAACTTTCAGCCATTTTTTTGATATTTCGCTTAATGTCCCATCTTGTTCTAATTCTTTCAATGCTTTATTTATATCTTCTAACTTTTCGCTCTTTTTAGCAAATGGAAATGCAATCTCTCCCCATTTAAGTGGACCAAATCCTACTTTCACATTATCTAAATCTGCCTTTTTAATTGTTGTTTCTACTTGCACTTTATCATTATAGTAAGCATCTACACGACCAAGTCCCACTTCATTCAATTCTGCTGTTGGATCTTCTGAGAACGTTTTAATTGTAAAAGCATTATTTTTATTTAAAGCTTTTAATTCTTGTTCCCCGGCTGTACCAAGCCCCACACCTACAGTCTTTCCTTTTAGATCTTCTATCGATTTAATTGTATTATTATCTTTCTTCACCGCGAAAACAGATCCTGAATAAACATATGGAATTGAAAAGTCATATTTCTTTTTTCTTTCCGGAGAAACCGATAATTCATTTGCAATTGTATCAATACGACCCGAGTCTAATAAACCGAATAATCCTTCAAAATCAGAAACGTTCCATTCAACTTTATATCCAGCTTTTTTAGCAGCCGCTTCAATAATTTCAGCATCAAAGCCTTTTACTTTCTCACCCTCTTTAAAAATAAATGGACTACGACCTGCAGACGTCCCAACTTTCACTACTTTTTCATCTGTTTTTTTGCTCGCTGTATCTGAACCACAAGCAGATAAAAGCCCAACCGATACTGCTAATGCCAATGTTAGTAATAATGATGATTTCCTCATAATTTTTCCTCCTAAATAACGAAATGATTGCCTTCTTCTGAAGCATTCAATTGTCGTAAAAACTTTTTCGTACGCTCATTTTGTGGATTCCGAAAAATTTCTTCTGGCGTTCCCTGTTCTACAATAATGCCTTCAGCCATAAATATAATACGGTCCGCTACTTCTTTTGCGAAATTCATTTCATGTGTGACAATAACCATCGTTATATGCTGCCTTGCCAAATCCTTAATGACTTGCAATACCTCGTTCACTAATTCTGGATCAAGTGCAGAAGTCGGTTCATCAAACAATAATACAGCGGGATTTAAAGCCATTGCCCTAGCAATACCTATTCTTTGTTGTTGCCCACCTGATAACATCGTTGGGTAGAAATTTTCTTTTTCAGCTAAACCTACTTGTTTTAATATTTCTCTTGCTATTCTTTTTGCTTCTTCTTCACTTTTTTTCTGTACAACTGTTAATGGCGTTGTAATATTTTGCAATGCTGTTTTATTTTTAAATAAATTATAGTTTTGAAAAACCATTGCTGTTTTTTGGCGTAATTTTATTATTTCCTTTTTATAAAGCTTCTTCACATGAATCTCTAAATCTTCAATTCTAATACTTCCACCCTCTGGTTGTTCTAATAAATTTAAACATCTTAATAGTGTCGATTTACCTGAACCAGAAGGTCCAATAATGACTACTACCTCCCCTTTACCGACAGTAAGTGAGATTCCTTTTAGTACTTCATTACTTTTATAAGATTTATACAAATCACTTATCTCAATCACACATATCACCTCATCCTTGTTACAAATACGGTGCATCAAGTTTCTTTTCTAACCTTTTCTGCCCCCAGCTAATTACAATTGTAATAATCCAATATACAATCGCTACCGCTAAGTAACTTTCCATATAACGATACGATTGTGCCGCTAACATTTTCGCTTGCGCTAAAATTTCAGCCACCCCAAGTGCAAAAGATAACGAAGATTCTTTTAACAATCCAACAAAATTATTTCCAAGTGACGGTACCGCAACACGAATAGCTTGTGGAAAGATAATCTGTCGCATAGCTTGCGCCTTTGTCATCCCAACTGATAAACAAGCATCCATTTGTCCTGATTCGACAGCATTTAATGAACCCCGAATAATTTCTGATAAATACGCTGCATTATTTAAACTGAGACCAATTAAAGTCGCTTGCATCGCTGTAAGTACTGTAAAGGTTGGGAATATTTGCGGCAATCCGAAATACAACACGAACAATTGAACTAATAAAGGTGTTCCTCTAAAGAAAGATATATATACTCTTGCAATAGAATATAGAAATTTCGTTTTGTTTTTCGTTATGATCGCCAAACCTATCCCTATAACAAAAGAAATAATCATTGAAACTACAGTAATTCCTAAAGTTATGTATACATACTTAAATAATTGCGGAAAACTTTCTAAAAAATACGTTACATCAAACTTCACTCTATCCCCCCTCTCTAAATAAAAAACTCTTCTTACACATATAAGAAGAGTTGAATGTTAATCCATTTCCCCTCATCTTCCAAACGCTTCATACGTTTGCTGGACTTAGCACAGTACTTTTATAGCCTGTTGCTGAGATTTCATCGGGCCAGTCCCTCCATCTCTCTTGATAAGAAAACTAATAAATTTTTCCATTTATTTAGTTGTTATTATGAAGAATACAATTAATAACTAATAATGTCAATAGGAAAACTAAGAATTAAATTCGATAAAGTGAAACTTTAATCAGTGGGGGGTTCTTCATCCCCCCACCTAACCTTCTTTGCTTTCGCTGAATTTTGAGGTGGGGGGTCTTACTGCCCATTAAAGCCGGATAAATTCCCAAACATCTTGTTCCTCACATTCACCTAGTCTTGAAATGTATCACTAATACTGGATAAACTACACAGAAAAAGCCATTATTTCTATTGTTAGTAGAAATAATGGCTTTTTCTAGATTATGATTCTTATCGCATTTTATGTACTTCAGCAACTAACTTTCCGCCCTGAATACCCATATAAAGCTTCACAGGTGCATCATTCGTGTTTTCAAACACTAAGTCTAAGTATGGATATGCAATTGTAGCATCTCTTCCTTGTGGAACGTAACCTACCGTTTTAGAATGTGTTGTTCTCTCTACCATTTTCAAACCAGCTTGATCTGCTGCATTGTATAATGTTGATGATGTTTGACAAACACCACCGCCATATCCATCTACTAATTTACCATCTACAATTTCTTTTCCTAATTGATATCCTTTATCTGGCGTTGTATCACCAATTAATGCATTGAAAGAGAAACGGTCTCCTTTTGCTAATACAACTCCATTTATGCTCGCTGCTGACAAACGAATATTTTCAATACGGCCACCTGTTGAGCCACCTAAATTCGTTTCATATCTACCAATTACCGTACCACTTCCTTGCGCATCACTTAATGTTGCAGTAGGCTTCTTCTCAACAATAGGTAATTGATAGGAAGAATCCCACATACCTACGTTTAATAATTTATCTACTAATTCTTTTTCCATTAATTCATAAGAAGGTTTCCCTTCTTGCCAACTTCCATCAGATCCTAGACGTGAAGGGACCATCTTTTTGTCAACATTTTTTCCAACTTCCCTAGCAACCTTCTCAACTGATTTTTTAAATTTCGCTTCATCTTCAAAATAACCTAGACTCGACAAATCTAGCTTTTTCACTTCCGTACCTGTACGACCATCTACTAAACTAATAGAATCCTGTACTTCTGCTTTAGCCTCTACCGTGTGGCCACCAATATCACTTACTAATGCAACATCACTTACTTTTGTACCACAGCCACTCACTACAGCTACACATAAAACCCCAACTAATATACCCTTTACTTTACGGAACAATATACTCTCCCCTTTTCCCCAATACTACTTTTATGTATTATTTCATTTTTATGTATGTTTTGTTACAATCATTTTACAATATATTTATAAATTGTTACAAGTTATTTTTTACTCTATATAAATTACTCTTTTCTTTTCCAAATGTCTATACATATTTACATAAAAGTTTGAGTTTGATAGAATTGTAACCTTTACGTAACCTCTCCCTATTATCCAGTATATACCATAAAACGAACGAAATACAAATGTAAAACTCCATATTCGTATTTATAAAAAAACATCCTGTGAACATAAATAGGTATTTGCCGTGCCACACTCCGCTTTTACACATACATTATGGTGAATTAACCTATTTTAAAGAAATGGAGGATGTTTTTATGTACCCCTACAATCCATACGATCCATATAACCAAACTGGTTATCAACCTCAATATGATTTACAAGCACAATACCAACAATATATAGATCCAGTAGAACAAGTTAATCCATATGATCAAACTCGACAATTCCAACTTCCAATCTCTTTTCCTGGTGCTGGAAACCGTCAATTAGAAAGACGAGTAAATGAGCTTGAACAAAGAGTACGTCAATTAGAGAACACGGTTGAACGTCATACACGTAGATTAAACCGCTTAAACCAACGTTTACGTACAGTAGAAAACAGACTGAACATTCCATTTTCAGCATTAGAAGACGGATTTTAATTTCGAAAATAAAAAATATATGAAGGAAGGGGGCTCCCCTTCCTTATATAAATTGACGAAAGTTTTTTCCATCTCTATACTGATAAGAGTTAATGAAATGAAACAAGGTGATAAATATGGATTTTGAAATAAATTATCTTTCCTTTTATGTTGTACAAGTAGAAGGAAAAGGTGAAGCTGTTGATAAACGCTACAAACATTTTCAAACATTAGACGCTGAAGAGTATGAAGATAGCTCCTTAAAAGAATTTTTGAATGGAGAATTATTAAAAATTTCAAAGCGAAAAGTAGAACGTCATGCGAAAACAGAACAAGCTCCGACAAAAATCGGTCGCTTCATTGTAGAAGAAGGGCACGAACTTGATTCAAACCCTCATTACAACTTATTTAATCGCATTCGCTTTGCAGAAACGAAGGAAAACTTCAAAGATATGAGCGAACCTCTCGTTTATACATATCTTGACACAAGTGCTGTGCGCGGTGGTGTATTTTTAATTGCGCAAGCAAAACTACGCAAATACTTTGATGATCCATTCGTCTTCGTTATGAAATGTGACTTCGAGCCAAAAGTCGCTTCTATTTCCGATGAATCCACACTAATTCGTAACGTTGAAATGGCCATCACAACAAAAAATATGAAATCTATCCAATATCCGTACATGCCCGAAGAAGGTATGGTCGAATTGGGCGAGCTAAAGATTCACCAAGCATCACACGCCCGTTACTTTGAAGACTTCTTAAAATTCGTCGAATACGAACGCTCTATGCCTGAAATTATGAAGACACAAGTAATGGACATGGTATATGACCAAATTGAAGATGTATTTGAAGAAGGTACGGAAGAGCGCGAACAATTCGACCAAGCGATGGAAGTATGGGCTGCCAGTCCGAAACGTGAAATTATGGAACAATTTTCAACCGAAGAAGTAATGGAAGCTACCGCTCAAATCATCGAGCACGCGCCTGAAGTGGAATTAAAGCTAAAAGCAGACCATATCTCTGTAAAGGCCCTGCTTGCTGATTTCGGGGATCAAATACATATCGCAAAGGTAAATGACCGATACGTATTAATGATTGAGGCTGATACACTTACATTTGAGAAAGGCTTCTCTCCAATTGAGTTTCTGAAGCCAGATGAATTGCAAGACGTAATTGAGCGGATTGAGAATAAGCAGCAGTATTCTTATGATCCGAACGGGATTGAATAAATTCTTCTATATACCTATTTTTACTGAGCGCTATTAACAAAAGATCTTTTATTTAGGACATATTTGAAAGTTATGTAAAAAACCGATTCTACTAAGAATCGGTTTTTCTGCTTTATAATAAAATATGCTTATTTTTGATCCAAGAGGACATTTGTTACAGAATCAAGTAGATTACTTCCTTATTACACAAGCGTATTGCCAATAGAAGGACTTACTTCAATATTTCTAGTTGAACAAGTCCGTCTATACATTTTTTATGTTTTCTTTTTAGTCACTATGTATGTTGTTCAAGTGAAAATTTCACTTCACTACCTCAAATTTATTGTAATCGTAGAAAGATAATTGAAAACGATATTCTGGATGCTCTCTCACCCAATCGTAGGCTTCTTCTAAAATTTCCATTTTATTTTGCAAGTCATTCAATTCACTACATTCGTTCCTTTTCTGTTTGCATAGCGGACAGAATCCATTCACTATTTCAATACTCGTCGCCCTAATCGTTTTATTTTCTAAGTCAACTACTAAACGAAGAATAAAAGAATGCTCTTCTTTTGTAGTCACCGTCATTTCAGCAATCCCATCCTCATTCCAAAAGACTCCGTTTAATTCCATCTGTACGTTGACGTCTTTAATATCTAAGTCTATCACTATCACACCTCCCTTGTGTAAAACTCATCTTTTACTCTTCGATTTTAATCTTTAATACACCACGCTTTAAAGATATATTAAGCTTTTTCCAATTCTTCTTCTTTGCTATGAAAGGAAGTGTAATTACCGCTAATAGCGTGGTAAATATTATCCCAAAAACTAAAACTGTTACAATGTTAAAGATTGCTTCCATTCAACTTTACCCTCTTTCATTTCTATGGGCTCTAATTTTATGAATATATTAAAAAATTTCTTACCACACCATAAATTTCAAAGTAGCACAACAAATCAATTCCTATTTATCTGAATACTTTATTCATCCATCAATACAATGACAGTAAATTTATGTAGCTACAAATAGAGAAGAATGTCATTTAACCTCTGCATTCTTCTCCATCTCAGCCAAATACCTAATCTGCCTTTCCGCTTTTCTAACCGCCGTACGAAAATGTTTTTTCAGAAGTTCTATTGTAGGTTCACTTATATAATATCTTTCCATTATACTTTCCCACGTGTCACTACTTTCAAATGTACTCCAAACGAAAGGACGCTCTGTATTTTTTCTCATTTCTTTAAATACCCATTTTCGCATCTTTTTTTTCGCTTTTTCTGTTAGTTTTCCGTTCTCTACTAGTTCAAGTTCACCATGCCTTTTATACCTTTTAGTAATATCTCTCTCGCTATATGCTTTAAGAAGTATGTTCGCTGTATTCTCAGCATCCGCTAAAGCACGGTGCTGCTTTCCTTCCCATGTTAAACCGAGTTGTTCTACTGCAGATTGTAAACTCGGTGTATGCTCAAATAATTCTTCATACGCTTGGAAAACAAACTTTTGCAAATCAATTCTTCTTTCTTTTTCCATACACGGGCAATCTACACCATGTAACGTACAATCATGAACTAGAAACCGATAATCTTCTTTTCCCCATGTAACAAATATAGAATCTTCTCCGATAAACTGAATAAATTTCTCTATAATTTGCGGAAATTTCTCTACACCCATTAAATCTTTCTTTGTAATTCCCGTTAATTTTGTCGTATGGCGAGTAAGCCTAGCACCCGGTTTTACTAATTCCGAAAATTCTCCAATTACCTTCATTGTACTCGCTTCTATTTTTACAGCCCCGATATCAACTATCTCTGACGGGTCGTCTGATTTATACGGCCTAAAATTTCTCTCTATATCAAACACAATAAAATGTGTAGTGTTTTTCAATTTTTTTACCTCTTTCTAAGTTCCTTTTCACACACATACTTTATTTTCAGTATTTATTTATTCATACACTTTATGCATGTAATACCTTGTCTAAAAAACAAATTCAATCTCATTACTATATGTACATAGGGGGTTATTCAGTAAAAACGCAAAAAAAAAGAAGGGCAAGCCCTTCTTTTTTCCACAATTACTTCTTGTTAACGTTAGTAGCTTGAGGTCCACGGTTACCTTGTTCTACTTCGAAAGTAACTTCTTGACCTTCTTCTAAAGTTTTGAAGCCTTCGCCTTGGATAGCTGAGAAATGTACGAATACGTCTTCTCCGCCTTCAACTTCGATGAATCCGAAACCTTTTTCTGAGTTAAACCATTTTACTTTACCGTTTTGCATGAAAAAAATCCTCCTACAATGTACCTATATGTACATATTCATTTTCAACCACTTTACAAAAATAAGTCAGACATTAAAAAAACTGCAACTCTGAGGAGATTTAACATTGCTA
This sequence comes from Bacillus cereus group sp. BcHK124, assembly GCF_027712065.1. NCBI lineage: Bacteria > Bacillati > Bacillota > Bacilli > Caryophanales > Bacillaceae > Bacillus > Bacillus cereus group sp. BcHK124. Next base: position 145,267 of record NZ_JAQFPJ010000008.1, on the reverse strand, counting down.
TCCTCCTCGGAAGTTACAGCTCATTTAAATCTCTATATTATTAAAAGTAAAATGGTTTAAATATAATATATCATATCAATATAATAAAAGCAAAGTTTTTTTTACTATACAACTTTTTTCTTCCATTGCATTGCTTTTGATTCACCTGATCCAGCTACAACATAGCCTTCTTTTTCGTTCACGATGCGCCAACCATGCCCTTTAACTGAGTCACATACTGTAACAATTCCTTCTTCTAGAAGTACACGACAAACTGTACTAATCCCCGCCTTATTTTGCGTTGACGTTGTATATAGCACATGTTGATCTACACTTAAGTCTAAATAGCTACTTGCTTTTTGCTCACTTTGACATGTGTGCCAATATGTTTTTTCACTCTCTATACTTTCATCTATTTTACAAAAAGAAATATTACCGCTAATCCCCTTGCACGACCCACTGGCTGCTACTAAATAAGAATTGTGTAAAGTCAACGCTGAAATCATCTGATTCATTACGATTTTAATCCTCTTTAATTTACGTGTCTCCAAATTAAAGAGCCAAACACCACCATATTTAGTATGTATTTTCGTACCAATAAATAAGTAATGTTTATATAAAAACAACGATCGAATAGATGGTGCCCCGCCACCATACTCAAGAAATGGATGAATGGTTTCCCATGTCGAACCAAAATCATTCGAATGATACAACGTTTTATCTCCATGAGCAATGACAGTTCCTTCTATATTACTACACACATTCCAACTCGTTGCCTTTGTTGGAAAACGTTGAACCGTCCAATTCTCCCCACCATTCATACTACGAATAAAAATTCCTTCGTCACCTACACCATACACTACATTATCTTCGCTATGTAAATCCCTAATTCGTTTTTGAAAACCATGTAAAATTTGTTTCCATTCTCCGTCTTGTTCAATAAATAAACCATTATATGTAGTAGCTAACATAAGCTTTCCATCTCTTAACTTTGTAATAGCGGTCGCACTTAACATTGTCTCCACGTTGACACTCCCATTCTTAGAACTTCTCAGCAAATGCAATTGCAAAATTACTGCATTTTTCAACATCCTCTTCATCTTCTGGAGCTAGTTCGATTTTCAACCCTTCTTGTACAAGCTCTGCACCGCGCTCTACAAGTCTTTCTTCAAATATCGTTACCGCTTCACAAAATAGTTCATACGCCGTATCACCTGATCCGAATACCGCTGCTTTCTTCCCTGATAAATCTATATTTTCTAAGTCATCATGGAAATCTTCCGCTTCAAATGGCAATTCCCCATCTCCCCACGTATAAGACCCTAAAATGATTCCATCATAAGCTAATAACTCTTCAGCATCCATGCCTTCCATTTCTTGCAATACTACTTCATGATCAAAGGCATCTAAACTAACTTTAATTAAATCAGCAATACTCTCTGTATTTCCTGACATACTCGCATAAGCTATTAAAATTTTCGCCACTTCGGCATCCCCCTCTTACAATAAATGATTCTCATTCTCATTATATTAATAATGAGAATCAATTTCAATTATATTTTTATTTATTCCATATAAAAAAGCACAGATGACTATACAATCATCTGTGCTTTTTATTACTTTTTAAAAATACCAAACGGCTTTCCAACTGGTAAAACAACTTTTCCAAAGTGTGTGTTTAACACTGCTGCTGCTGAACCATAGAAAGATAATAATGAAATAAGAAGTTCAGAATATGCTGCTAAATTATGCATTGCATGCGGCATAACACCTAAAGTACTTAATGAAAGACCAATAAATAAGAAATCAATAAGAACGAAAATCATAAATAATACTTTATGTGTTTCCATTGCACCAATTGTCATAAAGATTGTGAAAATCAAATATCCGATAAAGGCTACACCAAGCTGTTTTGAATCTGCAGCTTGTGCTAATTTTTCGCCGAATACTCCAAGTTGAATTAACCAAGTCATTCCAACGCCTAGCCAAAATAGACCGTACGCACCGAATGCTGTTGTACCGAATGTATTGTTATGCTTTGCATCATGAATGCACGCAAAGATTTGTGCAAATCCTCCTAAAAAGATTGCCCATGGTAATACGAGTGAAACGCCATCTGTTAAGCCTAACTTTTGAGATGATGCTACAAGTGTTACCATCGCTAATCCAAATAGACCGATTCCAGATGGATCTGCTGTTGTCATTTTCACATGATGTGTAGTTGTTTGATTGCTCATATAAACCTCCTGATTATAAACATACTCGAATACAATACTTAAATCAGAAGACTATGTCAATGGTTTTTTTTGTATGTTGTCAGACCTTATATTTTATAATGTTCTAATATACTTTCAACCACTTCATACGGTTTTATATTCACTTTTTCCAACTCATATATCGGCAACCATAACGGAATATAAATCCCTCTATCTTTCATTTCGAATTCTTCAGCTTTACCACTTCCAAAAACTCCACCTACAATATCGGCATTAAAATAATACTCCGTACTCTTATACTCCACCTTTGCAATTAAATGCTCCACTTTTATATGTACCCCTAATTCTTCAAAAATTTCTCGCCTTGTTGCTTCTTCAGGTGTTTCTCCTTCTTCGATTCCTCCGCCTGGAAAAACATAGTACGTTTCATCTTCTCGAATACGTTTTATAAGAGCTATTTTTCCTTTCTGCACAATGATAGCCGCGCCGCGATTTCTTATCATTTTATTACCTCAATACCAATCGCAACTGTTCCCCACTTTTGTTCTTGTTCTTTCGTATATATTTTGTATGTACTTTCTAACATTTCCTCTAAACTATCATTTTCACAATCCAATAATTTTTTATCAATTTGTTCGTACATTTCTTGAAAGTTTTCGTATCGTTTTATCTCCGTTACTTTTACAGCCATCGTTGCTGCTGTCGTAAGGTTCGTAAATATAATATGATCGCCTTGTTTTATGAGGTGACGTTTTTTATCGTATAAGCGCACTTCATACACTTTTTTTCCTGATTGAATTGACTGAAAAGGTTTATTATATAATCCCATCTCATATCTCATACATTCCACTCCCATTTATTCATTTTACTTATTAACACTGGTCACCTTACTACACCTTGCATATAATATTCCACGCTTATTTCTTGATTGAGAAAGAAGGTTGAAGAATCATGTTATATTTAAATCAAAAACCTGAATATAGTAAGTATGATATCGGTGATTATACTTATAGTAAAGTAGGTCCAACTATTTTTTCTTGGAATGATGAAACGAAATTAAAAATAGGTAAGTTTTGTTCATTAGGAGAAGACGTTGTTTTCATACTTGGCGGAGAACATCGCGCGGACTGGATAATGACTTATCCATTTAACGCTCTTTTCAGCGAAGGAGCCCATATTACTGGTCACCCCTCTTCAAAAGGTGATATCGTAATCGGCAATGATGTATGGATTGGTTATCAATCCTGCATTTTATCTGGTGTTACAATTGGTAACGGTGCCATTATTGGTGCCAAAAGTGTTGTTACAAAAGACGTCCCTCCATATGCAATTGTGGCTGGTAATCCAGCAAAATTTATTCGATATCGTTTCCCGCAAGAAACAATTGACAAACTAGAGAATCTTGCATGGTGGGATTGGGACATTTCTGTTATAAAAAGAGCGATTCCATTACTACTCTCCGACAAAACCGATGAATTTTTCACCTCGCCCGAAAAAGAATCTACATGATTCATGCAGAAAGAGCATCCTTCTCTTACAGGATGCTCTTTCTGCATTTATTTTTTCTTTATTTGCAAGTGATCACACGGAGAACATTGAAAAGGAATTTTCCCTAAACAATTAAGATTCGTTTCGCAAATTTGTTGTATCGTTGGAACGAACGGAATGACGACTATATTACTTTCTACTATTTGTGTAACAGGTGGCAATACTGTACCTACTTGATGTTCGAAACGAATACTCGCTTGATTAATATAATTTCCTGAACCACTTGGCGCGCTCTGCACTACTACTTGGAACGAAACGGTTCGCGCTTGACCAGGATTTAAACTTCCTATAAGAAATCCTGATACTGGGTTTACATTTGGCACTGACGTATTATCAATCGTTACAGTTCCAAGGACAAATTGAACACTACTATCCAACATATCTTGAAAACGAATGTTTTGTATTGCTGTATCCCCCGTATTTGTAATAACTGTCGTAAACGTAATGACATCTCCAATCGTTGCTGCCTGTAAATCTGCTGTTTTTACGACTGTCGTTGAGACATTTTGAGAAATAAACGGGATAACAACTGTATTGCTATCACCTTCAACTAATACTGGCGGCTCATTCGGGTTTACAATTGCTAGCCCATTTGCTATAGCAGTATTTGTAACTAAATTATTTATTTGTCCTCCTGTTATTACAACTTGGAAATTAATAATGGCTGCATCATTTGGCTGAAAATCACCTAACGGGATACCAGTATTCGGATTGGCAAATGGAAGAGATACATCATTTACCGTTACCGTGCCATTTATAAATAACGTATTCGGATCAATGATATCTGTTAAAACAATATTCGTCACAGGAACTGTACTGTCATTTATAACGGCAATTCCGTAAGTGACAACATCTCCTACCATTGCTACTTCAAAGTTTGCTCCTTTTGCAACAAATAAGATTGCAGTATTTACCGTTACAATAACTGTATTGCTCGTGTCCATCACTGTAACTGGAGGCTCTCCTGGTACTAGAATATATTCTGCTAACGCTCCAGCAACGTTTACTACTGTTCCACCATCCGGAAAACTTGTAATCGTAGCTTTATATGTTACAAGTGCCGTCTCACCAACTGGAATATCTGGTATCGTAAATCCAATTTGCGGATTTACCCCCGGTTGCAGAACCCCATTTATCGTTACACTATTTGGGACGAAATCAGCTTCCTGAGATAGCACATCGATAAATTGAACATTCATTGCATCAGCAGTACCAGTATTTAATATACGAACCGTATACGTTACCGTTTCTCCTACGCCAACAATTGAATGGTCTACTTCTTTTAGCATATCTAAGCTACCTCTATTTACCGGCGTAACCGTCGTATTACTTGAATTTGTAATTGTAGACGGAGGTTCTCCTGGAATCAATTCGAAATCACCCGTTACTCTCGCTGTATTCATAATGCTACTAGAAGACGGAACCGAGATTACATTTACTTCAAATGTAATTAATACGCTATCCCCTACAGCAAGATCCGGTAATAAAAAGCCTACAAATGGATCTAATCCTACTTGCGGAATCCCATTTATTTGTACACTTCCAGGAACGAATTCCAAACTAGGTGACGGAACATCGATAAACTGAACATTCGTTGCTGTTACCGTTCCCGTATTTGTAACTTGCACACTATACGTTAACGTATCTCCTACTCGCGTTGCTTGTTTATTTACTGTTTTTATTATATTGAAGCGCCCTCTATTCACACTTGTTATTGTCGTATTACTTGACTGATTTACTATAACTGGTGGTTCTCCTGGTACTAAAGTAAAACTTCCTGTTATATTTGCAACGTTCGTAATTGTTCCTGATGACGGGATGTTTGTAACTGTCGCTTGAAACGTCACGATAACCGTTTCACCCACTGGTATATCTCCAACTCCAAAGCCAGTAATCGGATTTAAGGTTGGTTGCGTGGCTCCATTTATCGTTACACTATTTGGTACAAATGACGCCCCTACTGAAATGATATCAACAAACTGAACATCATTTGCTGTTATTGTTCCTGTATTCGTTATTTGCACTGTATACGTCAATACATCTCCAACTAGAGTAGCGGCTCTATTTACTTGTTTAATAACAGTAAATCGTCCTCTATTTACAGTTGTAAGTGTTGTATTACTCGGCTGATTCACTATAACTGGTGGTTCTCCTGGTACTAATATAAAACTTCCAGTAACATTTGCCGTATTGGCAATTGTTCCGTTTGACGGAACACTGACAACGGTTACTTGGAATGTGACTTCTACACTTTCACCTGGATTTATATCTGGAAGCGTGAACCCATTATTCGGATTGAACCCAGGTTGTAACACACCGTTTATCGTTACACTGCTCGGTACGAATGTTATAGAGGAAGGTAATACATCACTATATTGAACATTCGTCGCTATCACGGTTCCCGTATTTTGAACTACTGTTGTATATGTGATTGTATCGCCTACCGCAACAACCGGCTGACTTACTGATTTTAAAACATTTAAACCAGGCTCATTGATTTCTGTTAATGTCGTGTTACTTGTCGTCGTCTCAGTAATAGGCGGCTCTGTCTCACTTACAGCAAATGTAGCCGTAACGTCCACAAAGTTAACAACTGTTCCACCTTGAGGTATGCTCGTTACCATCTCCCGGTATGTGACAAGTACAGAATCACCTACAGGTATATCTGGAACTGTAAAGCCTATGAATGGATCTAGTCCAGGTTCTGGTATTCCATTTATACTCACACTTCCTGGAACAAATGCTACACCACTCGTACTAGAATCAAGAAATTGAACATTCGTTGCCGGTACTGTTCCAAAGTTAGAAATTAGTACATCATAGGTTAATATTTCTCCAACCGTCGCTGCCTCTTTATCTACTATTTTCACTGGAGAAATTGAAGCTATATTAATTGTCGTAACGACTAAATTCGTTAATATCGTTTGCGTAATCGGTGGCTCCTGCGGATTTGGTTGTGAAGTAAACGTAACGTCAGCATCATTTAATATGACTTCATTATCTGGAATTTCCGTAATGGTCACTTGGAACGTTACAGAAATACTCGCACCAGTATTTAATAACGGAGTAACTGTAAAGCCTATTTCTGGATTTAATCCAGGTTGCTGTATTCCACCTATCGTTACACTGTTGTCAACAAACGTCGTCCCTTCTGGAATGACATCCTGGAAGAGTACGTCTGTAACAGGGATAATTCCTACATTCGTTATTAACACTGTATACGTTAATACATCTCCAACAGCTCCAGCGGCAACATTTACTGTTTTTGTTGCTGTCACTTCGCCAGGAGGAGGTAATGGTATTGTAACTACCGTTGTATTACTTGAATTCGTTGTTGTTACAGGTGGTTGTAAAGGATTTAATAAGAAAGCGGCTGTAGCAGATGCTGTATTTAATACTGCTCCGCGTGTAGACGGTGCAACTACCGTAACTTGGAACGTTACTGTCAATGATGTTCCAGCTGCAATATTAGGAAGCAGGAAACCTACATTTGGGTCAAATCCAGGTTGTGGCGTTCCATTTATCGTCACACTATTTGCTACAAATGTTGTTTCTAGAGCAATTGGATCAATGAAAGAGACATTCGTTGCTGTTACTGTGCCGTTATTTCGAATGACAACAGAATACGTGTAAGTTTCTCCAAGTGCTGCTTGTTGTACAGATGAAGATTTTTGTATATTTAACTGTGCTGTATTTACTTGTGTCACTACAAAATTACTAGTTGTAGTAGTTGTTATAGGAGGACCTGCTGGATTAATAAGGAAACTTGCGGTAACGTTTGATTGGTTTCTTATATTTCCACCACTCGGAACACTTGTCACTGTCACTTGGAAGGTAATTGTAGCAGTTTGCCCCACCGGAATATTGGTAACAGGAAAACCCGCTATAGGATTCGCACCTTGCTGAACGACTCCATTGATCGTTACACTATTCGCTACAAATGTAGCTCCAGATGGGATTGGATCTTGAAAAATAATATTCGTTGCAGGAACAGTTCCTGTATTTTGAATAAGAATCGTATACGTTAACGTATCTCCTACTCCCGCTTGTGTTGTATTTACACTCTTCATTACATTAAGCGATCCCACATTCACTCGCGTCACAACAATATTACTAATCGTTACAATTGTAATTGGTGGCTGGAGAGGACTGACTTGGAAATCCGCAGTTACATTCGCATTATTCGGAAGAACTCTATTTGGTGGTTCACTTGTGATTGTCACTTGAAAAGTAACTGTTACTGTCCCTCCTACTGGAATATTAGCAAGCGGAAATCCAGAGGTCGGATCTAAACCCGATTGCGGGGCTCCGTTTATTGTTACACTATTCGCTACAAAAGTGGTTCCAACTGGAATCGGATCAAGGAATGATACATTTGTCGCTGCTACTGTTCCACTATTTTGTATAAGAACTGTATACGTTAACGTATCTCCTACACCAGCTTCAGTAGCACTTACACTTTTCATTACATTTAATCCTGAAGAATTCACGACCGTCATAACAGTATTACTTGGTACTGTTACAGTAATTGGTGGCTCTGTTGGATTCAGAAGGAAATCTCCAGTGACATTCGCATTATTTACAACATTATTTCCTTGGGGAATTTCATCAATTAATACTTCAAACGTAACAATTACATTCGCGCCAGTAGGCAAATCATTTAACGGGAATCCAAGTTCTGGATCTGCACCTTCTTGTAAAATACCATTAACAAATACACTGTTTTCAATAAATAATGTTCCTTGTGGAATTGAATCTTGGAAAAACACATTTGTAGCTGGTACACTACCTGCATTTATGATTTCGATTGTATATACTAAAATATCGCCTACGGTTGCCACATCCGTATTCACTGCTTTCACAACTTCAAAATTCCCTGATTGTACAGTTGTATTCACTAGGTTACTCGGAATAGTAATCGTAACTGGTGGTTCACTCGGATTCACTTGAAAACTTGCTGTGACATTCGCGCGGTTTAAAATATCTTCATCTCCTGGATCCTGTACAATTACTACTTCAAATGTGACTACAACCGTTTGAGCCGCAGGAATATTTGGAAGAGAAAATCCTGTATTCGGATTCAATCCACTTTGTGGTACTCCATTAATTGTTACAGAATTTGCAACGAAAGAAACAGCGGAAGAAATAGTGTCTTGGAATAACACATTTGTTAGGGGAACGTTTCCTGTATTTTGAACGGCAATCGTATATGTTAAAGTATCTCCTACTGCTGCTTGCGTTGTATTCACTTCTTTTATTACATTTAAACCGCCTGTATTAATTTGTGTTACCACTGTATTCGTCATTCTATTAATTGTAACTGGTGGCTGATTCGGATTAACAACAAAATTAGCAGATACACTCCCCCGATTCGCAATCGTACCTCCCGATGGTGTAGATGTAACTCGAACTTGAAATGTAACAGTCCTACTTCCGCCAGCAGATATATTAGCTACTGTAAACCCAGTCGCTGGATTTGCCCCAGGTTGTGAAACCCCGTCCACAGTCACACTATTTGCGATAAAAGTCGTTCCAACTGGAATCGGATCTTGAAAAATAACATTTGTCGCAAGTACATTTCCGATATTCTCAATAGTAATAGTGTACGTAAGAACGTCATTCACTGTCGCAAAAGCTCTATCTACTGTTTTTCTCGTTCTTATATCAGCTATATTAATAGTAGTCACTACAGTATTACTTGTCGCTTGCCCTGAAACTGGTTGTTGACCAGGCACTGGGGTAAAGGTAAAGGTTGCACTCGCACGGTTCGGAATTGGATTGACAAGAGGATTAGATGTTACTCGAACTTGAAAGCGCACTACAGTCGTTTGTGAAGCATTAATACTTCCTAGATTAATACTACTTGCTGGATTCGCTCCTGGACGCGCTACTCCATTCACCGTAACACTATTTGGAACAAATGTTGTGCCAGCCGGGATGCTATCAACAAAAATCACATTATTTGCAGCAACATTCCCATTATTTGTGACATTAACTGTGTACGTTAATACATCATTAAGTGTCGCAGTCTGTAGATCTACAGATTTTTGCATACTTATAGTTGCTTGGTTCACTGTCGTTTGTACTGTATTTGAAGAAGATGTACTTGTAATAGGAGAACTACCGACAAAAGGACGGAATTGATATGACACCATTGCACGATTTAAAATAGGATTGGGATTCGGGAATGATGTTATTCGTACTTGAAATGTAACAACTCTTTGCGTGTTATTTGGGATTGTTCCTAAATTAATTCCAGTAGCAGGGTTTGCATTCGGCTGTGTTACTCCCCCTACTGTTACACTACCTGCAACAAACGTCGTTCCGTTCGGAATGCTATCACGTAATACAACGTTTTCTGCACTTCCTGTTCCTGTATTTGGGACCGTAATCGTATAAGTGAGAGTATCCCCTACCCCTGCGACTGTTCTATTGACCGATTTAACAGGATTAATAATTGGACCTGTTGCATCAATTTGAACACCAAAACCAGCTGCAGCGTATCCATCTCCATTTGTAACAAATCGAACAGTTGCTGACGTTTGATTGTTTACTAAAGATGCAGAGGCATCTACATTCGTAATATCCCACCCTTGTCTTCGGACAGCCAAAGCTACCCCTAACGGCTGATTTAAATCTCCGAATGTACCGCTCGTATCTAAATTTCCGCTGTCATTACAAATTTGAGACTGGAAGAAATTATTTGCAGGGTTTCTCGGCCCGAATAATGCAACTGTAGCATTTGGGTTTGGTCCAAAGCGAAGTTGATCTCCAGAAATGTTGGAATCTCCCTCTTGAGCGGTTACAAGTACCCTTCCTGTTACAGCTCCTGTAGCTGGCGTAGCAAATCCTGAAATAGTAGCATCAACTGGTGGTGATGAAGCATCAATAATTTCTTGACCTGCATATACTGACAAATTTCGAAGTGGTAAACTTGCATTTTGATACACAACCTCAAGCGTCCATCCCGCTGAACGGCTAATTGTTGGGTCAGCTGAAGTTCTTGCAGCTGGCACAGCACCCGTTGTATACGTGCCTGCCCCACCTGCACTAACAAGATTCGTTACATTGGCAGAGCGAGCATAATAAAACTGGTTTCCTACTGAACCTTGCTGCGCGGTAGCAGGATCTGGCGTAACAGAAAACGTCCCTGCTGGCGTTGTAAATGTAATGTTATCATTTAAAAATGGTAAAACATCTTCCGTATCAGTCCGGAAAGTACCAGCCCAAACTAATTCTGCATATAACACACTGCTTCCCGCTGGAAGATTTAAAATTGCACTAGAAGAATTCAATCGCCAGTCATCCGTTGTACCTGCTGGGAATCCTGGTACTTGCAGCGCTGTATTTACTGTCGTAAACACAGCAAGTGTACCAAAAATATTGCCTGGCGCAGGCGATGTAGGGCTAAGCCCTAACGTATTCCCCGTAAAAGTGACGGCACCAGGTACTGTTGTCGTAAAACGATTTATAAAAGGCACGCAATCATCTCATTTCAATTATAGTAAAAAGTGCTCTATACTATAAAATGTAGACAAACTATACAATGTACGTTGTCCAACAAAATTCCGCACATATGAGAGGAGTTTATAAAACTATGCGCTACGTTATCATAACAGGAACTTCACAAGGTTTAGGTGAGGCTATTGCCACACAATTGTTAGAAAAAAATACAACTGTCATCTCTATTTCTAGAAGAGAAAATAAAGAGCTTACGAAACTCGCAGAACAATATAATAGCAATTGTGTTTTCCACTCCTTAGATCTTCAAGATGTACATAATTTAGAAACGAACTTTAACAAAATCATTTCATCTATTCAAGAAGACACTGTATCATCTATTCATTTAATTAATAACGCTGGTACACTCGCACCAATGAAACCAATAGAAAAAGCTGAAAGTGAAATACTCATTACGAACGTTCACATTAATTTACTTGCGCCGATGATCCTCACCTCTACTTTCATGAAACATACGAAAGAATGGAAAGTAGATAAACGTGTGATAAACATTTCATCTGGTGCAGGAAAAAATCCTTACTTCGGATGGGGCGCTTATTGTACAACAAAAGCTGGCGTAAATATGTTTACACAGTGCGTAGCAACCGAAGAAGCAGAAAAAAAATATCCAGTAAAAATCGTCGCTTTTGCACCTGGTGTTGTTGATACAAATATGCAAGCACAAATTCGCGAAACAAATAAAGAAGACTTCACAAACTTAGACCGCTTCATTACATTAAAAGAAGAAGGAAAGCTATTATCACCCGAATATGTTGCGAAAGCTATTCGGAATTTATTAGAAACCGAAGACTTCCCTCAAGGCGAGGTTATTAGAATTGACGAATAACAAAAAGGCGTGCTATTTTAGCACGCCTTTTTGTTCTACTTCTCTAAAAATATGAGTACAGACTCCGCAATTTGCTCATAACCGATTTCTTGATAAATTTTATTCGATGTCGGATTCGCTAGATCAGTATATAACGTAGTCGTCTTGTACCCTTCATCTAACATACGTTGACTAAGTGCCGCTACACAATTAGATGCGTATCCCTTTTTCCTTGCTTCTTTAGGTGTATATACGAAATTAACTGTTATATTATTTTTAGTTGGACGTGTTTTTGCTGCTACAGAAACAAGTTTCCCGTCTACTTCTAGACCAAATAAACGATGATTAGTAATTAATGTATGTGCCGTTTGTTTTGCTTCTTCTTTCGTAGTAGGAAGATTCACATCTTCACAAAATTGATATATCCACTCTTCTATTAATGTTAGTTCATCACTACTTACTTCTCGAAAAAACCCATCCTCGCTCGGTTTCTTCTTCACTTCTTTCAACTCATATACCCCTTGCTCCATTACCACATTCGTTTTCTTATTTTCTAACACCGCAATCTCTTCTGCTAAGTGCTGTACAACTTTCTTATCACCAATTAACCCAGGAATATCCGGATATATTTTCGTTAACTCTTTTGCAAGCTCCTTGATAGCTACTCCCAAAATTTCAGAAGTTGCAACAATGATTTGTTTCTTCTCTTCTGTTTGAAGAAATACAACCGCAATTTCTTCTCCTTGTTTCGCTATCCCCATAAATATCGGTTGGTGGACCATTTGTAATACGCCTAATATGAGATTATTTTCCTGCTCATTCTTTTCTAGAAATGGTGTAACCTCTTCTTTAAAATTAACAATCTCTTCATATACATGCAATTGAATCATCGACAATCTCTTCTCTCTATTTATAGTTTTATTAAGGTATTGGCGATTAATTCACTAAATTCCTCTTTTACGATTCAATAATATTCGAAGCTAACGTATTCAAATTATTTTCAGCTTGTAAAATTCTCTGTTTTTCCTTTTCAAATACCTCTTCTTCTTGTCGAAATGACTCTTTTCGATTGTTAATCATGCGCTCCATTTCTTTTTTACTTGGCCCACCGTATACATTTCTTTTTTGTATAAAAGCTTCTGGCGATATAATTTCTTTCCACTCTTTTTCTAATAAAGTTATATTAAATTTTTCTTGTAAGTACATATTCACATCTTTCAAATGTAATTCATGAAGCTCCTTTTTCTGCTCCAATAACATATTTGCAATAGCACTCGCTGCATGATGCGCATGCCGAAATGGAATGTCATAGTTTTTTGTTAAAGCATCTGCGAAATCAGTTATCGTAATTGCATGTTTATAGGAACGATTTTTCAACGTTTCTTCCTCTACTTTCATCGTTCGAATAACTGCATTCATAATAGAAAAAACACGAATAGTCTTTCCAATCCCTTTATATAAATACGGCTGCAAGTCATCCTCTGTATCCACAATATCACCAAATGGTGTATTATGAATCATTTGAAATACTGTAAATGCTTCTCCTAAAGCACTACTCGTAATTGCACGGGCGTGTTCAATAGAAACTGGATTTCGCTTTTGCGGCATAATACTACTAATTTGCACATATGGCTTCGCCACAGTAATACCATCATATTCTTTCGTCGCTAATAGTAAGAAGTCATGGATCCATCTGCTCGTATTCGTCATCATTACCATAAGTAAAGAGCTAACTTCTAATAAATAATCCGCTCCAGCAACAGCATCATATGAGTTCTCAATTACATTTGTAAACCCAAGTAAATCGGCAACTCGCTCTCGTTTAATTGGGAAACTTGTTGTAGAAAGCGCAGCGGCTCCCATTGGCGACTGATTTAAAAGTTTGTACGTTTTTTTCATGCGTTCTAAATCTCTCTGCATCGTATCATAAATCGCTAACGTATAATGACCAAATGTCGTTGGCTGTGCTGGTTGTGTATGTGTATAAGCTGGCATAATCGTTTCCTTATGATCAGAAGCAAGTTGCAGCATACTTTCCTGCAATAACAAATGATGTTCCATTAATCGTAATACATACCGTCTTAAACTCATGCGATACATCGTTACACCCATATCATTTCTACTTCTACCAATATGCATATTACTTACAAAATCGCTTTTTGCTTCTTGAGAAATTAAATGTTCCACTAAAAAAAAGAGATCTTCATGCTGCTCTGTATAGAGCAATTGCTCTTCTGGCATTCCCTCTACCTTTTTTAATGCGTGTAATATAACTTTACCTTCTTCCTTTTTCATTAAATTTTCTTCCATCAGCATTGTAATATGCGCTTTATGCACTTGAAACATATCTTTCAATAAGTAATTTCGTTGAAAATTAAATACATGTTGTAATACACAATCCACATATGTTTTCCCAGGGAAATCAGCGCCTTCACTCTTTATAAACTCTTCTTTATTTTGTTTCATCACCTTTTCCCCTTTCACCTAAGTATTACTACCCATCATACCCAGATATAGCAAAAAAGTGCTTGTATATAAAAATAAACTCGGCGCCTCTGCACCGAGTTTACTTAATAAAAGTCGCATCATACTTATCACTTTGCAACACTTGGAAATGTAAGTTTGCTAAATGTTTCCGTATTTCTGCACTGTCGTCCTCATTTAAATTATTTGCTAAAAACACTATTTCTGTACAGTTCCCGCGTTTATCCATTGCATAAACTGCCTTTGTAACTGTCCATGGTGTATAACCATTTTTTTGGCCTGCATGTCTAAATGTTTTACGATATTTCTTAGCGCTCATATCTGTTTCAACGATATTCGCCCATACTTTTTCTTCAGCTTCTGTTAGGCCACCTTTATGATTTGCCTTTTGAAGCAGTACCATATAATCGTTTGCAGAAGCAGCTGGCAATCGATCTGACCAAATTTTATCGTAACGTTCCTCTAAATAAAGAGGAATTTCCTTCTGTAATAATGGCCCCTTCTTTTTTAAGCGTTCATGAATAATCATTGCATATTCACGATATTGCTCTTGAGACATTTCTTTTAACTTCTTCTCTATTTTATATTTCGGAACATGTAATTCTTTATGCAAATATCCTGGAATGTATAAAGATGAAACGATTGGAAATAGCGGCTGATGTGCTGGAAGCGATAAACTTTGTAAATTCCGATTAATATTATCTAATCCTAACACTTCCATTAAATATTCAGCATTCGCATTCGAACTAAACTTAACCATTCCTTTTGCCACTTCTTCTAAAGAAACCGCTCCTTCAGTTATCTTGCCTGTCTTCTCCAAATATCTTTGCCATCTATCTTGTGCACCACCATCTGTATTCGGTACATAATACCGATTCACGTCATTAATGGAAACAAAACTAGACGAATCAATTTTCCCTTCCGTAACTTGTTTCGTATATTCAAGCGCCACAATTAATTTCATTGTACTAGCAACTGGCAATACAACGTTAGGATTGACAGAATAAACAACTTTATCATTTCTCTTTACTAGAAGCGCACTATTTTTTTCATCTTTATGTTCTTCAATAAAGGATGCAATATACTGTGCATCATCATTATTTGAACTCCACACTTTTTTCACTAAAAAGTTACCCGATATTAGCAAAACGAAAATACCCACAATCACTGCGCATACTATAGTTTTTTTCAAATAAAATTCCTCTCCTATTGTGTAACTCTTCTCTATCTATCTCTTACAAACAAAATAATGGAGATGATTATTTTAGTAATCATCTCCATTATTTTAACTTGTATTCTCCCATTATGTCTACGTCATAATTTTAACGAAATCTTCGAGGAATTTTTTATAATGTAACGACCAACCAATTCGCACCCAATTCTTTAATGCTTTTGAGTCAGGTTGAGGCCGGAAATCAGCAATACTCTCTCCTTTTGCAATTCCAACTGTATCTACATCGACTCGGCGATATACATAATCCAAAAGGGACGGATTTGCCGCAACCATCATTGTAACGACGTCATGTACTGGACTACCTGTTATTTTCGGGTTTAACTTTTTATATGCTTTATAATAATACGTAAATATCGGCTCGATCAACTTATTGAAACTCGTTTTAGAGTGTTTTGTAATATATTTTACCATTTCCGGCGTAATAATAGCTTCAGATGTAACGTTAAGTGGCACTAATGTCACATTCTTAGCATTTTGCATAACTAATTGTGACGCAATGGGATCACCATGAAAATTTGCCTCTGCGACTGGTGTCACATTTCCAGGCATTAAAAAAGCACCGCCCATTATATAATATTCTTTCACAAACTTCATCATCGGCTTTTCTAAAATAAACGCTGTCGCAAGTGTCGTTGACCTGCCAGCATCAACTATAATTAATTCTCCTTTATATTTTTCAAGAATATCAAAAAACACACAAAAAGGCTTTATATTTGGAGAAAGATTTTTCGGAGGACGAATTGGTCCTAAACCTTCTGCCCCGTGAATTTCCGGATAGTATGTTGTAATATCTCCTGATAAAGGAATCTTCGCACCATTAATAACCGGTATATCTTCCCTTCCTGCTAACTGTAATAAATATGCTGCATTACTCGTCGCCTTTTCTTGCGTTACATTTCCATATCCCGTTACTACGCCGACAATATCAATATCAGGATGCAACAATCCATACATAATTGCTAAAGAGTCATCAATTCCCGGGTCTCCTAAAAATAATACTTTTTTCATCGACCTCAACTCCATCCCCCTCAATTGTTATTAATTTATGAATAGTCATTGATATACAGAATAAAAAAGAACAAATTCATACGAAAAAACGCAGTCCTATAAGGACTACGTTTTTCATATAACCTATGCTGTTTTTTTCACAGCACTCATACTTCCAATGATGTAAGCGATAAACGCTAAGCAAATCGGGAAGACAACCGTATGTATACCGAACGGATTTGGGTAGAAAAGATGGATACACATATATGACCCTACTCCAACTACAATAGACGCAAGCGCTCCTGTTGCATTTCCTTTTCTCCAATATAACCCTAATACGATCGGCCAAATGAATGCTGCTTCTAATCCACCGAAAGAAAATAAATTTAACCATATTAAAAAATCTGGTGGTTTAATTGCTGCTGCATAAACGAGCAGCCCTACGATAGCAGTAATCCATAAACTTCCTTTTCTAATCGTACTATCTGTCGCATCTTTATTTATGTAATTCACGTATATATCTTTAATGATTGATGAACTTACAAGTAGCAATAACGAGTTTACTGTAGACATAATGGCTGCCATTGGTGCAGCTAAGAAAACCCCAGCTAGCCACGGTGGCAACACTTCCATCGCGAGTAGCGGCATTACTTTATCTGGTACTGTTATACCTGGAAGTACGACTCGTGCGAACACACCCGTTAAATGCATACCAATCATGATGGTACCCACAACAATCGTCCCAATTATTAACGCTTGATGCATCGCTTTTGAATTTTTATAAGACATGGCACGCACACTAATTTGCGGTAAACCAACAACGCCAATTCCAATTAAAATCCAAAATGATGTCACATATGATTTCGTTAAGCTTCCATCCGCTCCGAATGGTGTAATTAAATTCGGATTGATTTGAACAAGTTCCTGCATAATCTTTTCAATTCCACCACCGGCAACGACAGTAGCGATTAAAATGATTGTCGTCCCAACTAACATAATGATACCTAATAACGTATCTGATAAAGCAACTGCACGAAATCCACCAATTAATACGTACACAAGTACAGAAAAAGTAAATAAAAATAGTGCTGTTGTATAAGAAAGACCCGTTAGCGACTCAATTAATCGGCCACCGCCGACCCACTGAGCTACTGTTGCTGAAAATAAAAAGATAATAATACATAACGCAGAAAGTATGACAACTGCTTTATTATTGTATCTTCCCTTTAAATAATCGATAAGAGTAATAGCTTCCATCTTCCTAGCAATAATGGCAAACTTTTTACCGATAACTGTTAAAACGATATACCCTGTTACAACTTGAATCGCAGATAACAATACCCATCCAAGCCCCATATTGTATGCTATACCAGGGCCACCAATAAAGCTACTAGCACTACCGTACGTAGCAATCATTGTCATTGCTAATAATAAACCACCGAGCTCACGCCCACCTAAAAAATATTCTTGCAAAAACTTATTATGGGCAGTCGCTTGTACACGTCTTGAAGCATATACACCAATTAAAAATACAACGATAAACGAAATTATCATTGGAATGATTACATACCAATTCATCTATTATTCCTCACTTTTTTCTTCCTCATCGAGTGAAATATCTTGAAATACAAAACGAACAACTAAACTAAGTAAAATAACCATAACGATAAAACCAACGATACAGCTATAAAAAAACCATGCTGGAAAACCAAATACATATGTATATTCACTTGGATTTTTACTACCAAGCCCATAAGCAAATCCGTACCATATTATAAAATTGATAATAGCAAGTCCAAGACCAATTAACGCTTCTCTATGGGCGATTCGAAAGCGTGGATCATCATGATAATTCTTCATTTTTCTCCCTCCTCTCACGATGTATTATTGTACCATTGTTCTTCTAGTTTTTCCTACTAGAAAGCAAAAACAAGCAGGATTTTTTATAATCATATAGAAGACTTTCTTACATTACATATTTTTTACAATTGTAACACAAATGAAATTTGAATTTTCAGTATTTGTTAATTATGATTTTAATTAGAGGCTTTCCATCTAGTTTCCACATCCTTGATTTCGGAATAAACGCCGTCTCGTACTGCGTTTACATTATATTTTCAAGGGGGTTATACAATGAGTCAACTAGCTGTAAATCTTCATGAAAAGGTAGAAAAGTTTCTTCAAGGTACAAAAAAGTTATATGTGAATGGATCTTTTATTGAAAGCGCTTCCGGTAAAACATTTAACACACCTAACCCAGCAACTGGCGAAACACTTGCCGTCGTTTCTGAAGCTGGTCGCGAAGATATTCATAAAGCTGTCGTTGCAGCTCGCATGGCTTTTGACGAAGGTCCTTGGTCTCGCATGAGCACTGCTGAGCGAAGCCGGCTTATGTACAAGTTAGCTGATCTAATGGAAGAACATAAAGAAGAGCTTGCACAGCTTGAAACGTTAGATAACGGAAAGCCAATCCGTGAAACAATGGCAGCAGACATACCACTCGCAATTGAACATATGCGCTATTATGCCGGCTGGGCGACGAAAATCGTTGGTCAAACAATCCCTGTTTCCGGTGATTACTTTAACTATACACGTCATGAACCTGTTGGTGTCGTTGGTCAAATTATCCCTTGGAACTTCCCGCTTCTTATGGCAATGTGGAAAATGGGAGCAGCGCTTGCTACAGGATGTACAATCGTTTTAAAACCTGCAGAACAAACTCCACTATCTGCCTTATACTTAGCTGAATTGATTGAAGAAGCTGGATTCCCGAAAGGTGTTATTAATATCGTTCCTGGATTCGGTGAATCAGCTGGACAAGCTCTTGTTAATCATCCACTCGTTGATAAAATTGCATTTACTGGTTCTACTCCAGTCGGTAAGCAAATTATGCGCCAAGCATCTAACGATTTATAGGTACGTTTTTTCTTGGTCACTTTTAATTTCCCCTTGTGCTTCATAGGTTATTTGCATTTCGCCCAACACCTATTGGTCGAAATAGATTGTTAACCCCTTCTAAAACCTCTATTTTTAACTCACTTTTAAGTACAAATACACATATAATATGTACTGGGTTGGTAGACCTGCATTTCGTTAGGATAACCCGCATATGATATTATGGGTGCATCCAGCATTTTGTTAGGAAACTCTTTACTGGTAACGCATATACTGTTACTGGGTGGAGTCCTGCATAACACTGAGACATTTTTTACTAGGAGGGACTTTTATGTTTGAAGAAAAAGAAAATGAAGAACAAGACGAGATAGAAGAACTTAAAACATTTACGATTGCAGACTATGTAAAACTACGACGCGAACAACGAAAACAAGAACAAGCAGAGTTCGAATCAAAACTAAAAGTCCTTCAAGAAAAAACAGATAGACTCAAACGAGAATTAGGATACAAAGATCGAAATCAAAAAACCTCCGAATGAAACTCTTCGAAGGCGTTTTGATTCTTTTTTATGTTATTTTCTAAACTTACTTGCAAACGAAGACTTTACTGGCTTCTTGTCGATTGGAAGAACCTTCGGCCCTTCTTGTACCTCTTCCTTCTCTTTAAACCCCTCTAGGAAAGCCGTAGGCTCTTTAAACGCCGTTTTCATGGCATAGTCCACTTTTTGGTTTACTTCTTCGTTAGCGTGTCCCATTAGCGTTCTATACAGTCTATATACAACACCTTGTAGCTTGTCCTTACTTTCTTTTTCTTTTTTCAGATTGTCTTTCAGCTCATTGTGACTTTCTTGCAGTTTAGACAAATCTTTCTGTAATTTCTTCTCTCTGTCTAATGACTCATGAAATTGCTTTTCCATGAAGAGTAAATGCTTTAACAGATCGTCTTTATCTTTATATCTTTTATTCACAAGGTCCACTACGTTTGGAACTTTTACTTCTTTCCCGTTCGAAACAGTTACCGTTTCACTGAAAATCTCGTTTGCTTTTTCTACTTCGATTCGACCGAGACGACCTTCTTTTCTCCAAAATGCATCAGAGGTAGAAGCTGATATGACTCCTTGTTCATGAAGTTCATTCGCATAACGGTGAATCTCTGAATAACTGATATTCCCCATCGCCTGTACATTTTCTCTAAACATCAAGATTACTTTTCGTACTTCTTCCTCAGTTAATTTTGATTTACGTCCCACTCTTTTAGTCATGTAACATTCTCCCTTCTTCCATTCCTTCTAACTTAGAACCTAGTAACGCCATTTTGTATATATCGCTCTGTATAGCGTTTGCTTTTGTTTTTATCTTCGTTAACAACTCTGGATTTCTTCTTGATAATTCGTCTTGTAGAAATTGTTTATTTAGGTTTTGTAAGACTGTTGTCATTTCGTTTACGTTATTTCTCATTTCAAGTATTTCCTTTTGAATTGTTTCTTTCTTTTCCAAATACTCGTCAGGTGAAATTCCCCAGTGCGAACAGAAATAACAACGTTTGGATTCACATTTTTGTTCTTGATCCTTACAAAATCCTATTTTCATTTTTTGTTTATACGTTCCTTCGCTTCCATACACTTTCATTTTTACTTCATCGGGGATAATTCCCACTGATTTAGTTGAGAGACTAGTATTTTTCACTTTTTTCATTAGCTTAAATACTTCAGAATCTACCCAGTACTCTTTATGATTACTGTAATGCAATTGCGTTTGAATTGTTTTATGTCCTCCCAATCGTGCAACCTCAACAGGACTATATCCTTGCATCATCAAAGACATGAATGCTATATGTCGAGAATCATTCGGTCGAAGGTGATATTCTTGTTCTACTTTAAAATCATATACTTGTTCTATCGTTCTATAAAATCTAGGAATTAATGTTTCCAAATTTCTTCTGTTAAATTGATTTGTGTTCTTTTGAATATACCCACGAACGCTGTCTTTCACACTCATAATTGAACGATATGAGATTAAAGTATCTGTTTCCCCATACTGATTCGTTAAATCAATATAACGTTTAATTAGTTGGTACATTTCTTCATCTATCGCTACTTTGTCCATAATTTGTACTCTCTTTGTATTCTGTTTAGTTCTCGGCAAGTGTAGATAATATTTATCTTTATCTACACTTAAGCAATCTCGTTTTATCAAACAAAACTCCGAAGCACGCATTGGAATGATTGTTGTTAATCTCCACCATATTGCAAGTGGATACACCATGAGTAATTCTTTATCGAAGTTTTCCTTATCCACGAAGCTTTCCAACAATGTTTCAAAATGCTTTTCTAGATAATAAGAAAACGATAATACATACTGTGAAGCGGGCAACTCTCTTATATTGCTTTGATGTTGGGGCATTTTATTTTTTAGTTCCACAAGAGCAGGAAGATAATCATCGCCAATCTCTAGGTCAGCATAATCAAAGAAATTACACAATGAATTAATCATTGAACGTCTATAATTATGACTTAGTTCCCCATATTCAATATAATCAACTAACGCTTCTATTTCGGTTGTTTTGAAGCCTTTGGTCACTTCGAATCCCTTATTTAAATGAATTAGACAATGAACCGCTATTTCTTTGTATTGATCAATAAGATTGACAATCCAACATTTAACGATTTCTTTAAACTCTTTTGGCAATTTACGATTAAAATGTGAGGAATCAAACTTACTGAAGTTATAACTGTTGCAATGTTCACTATACAAAACTCTATTAACTTCCCAGTAATCCTCTTCAAACTCACCACGAATCCAGCGATTTTCTTCTACGAGTTTTTGTACAATCCCTTTAGCTTCAACAACACTTTGTTTTATATCGAATCCTTCATCAGAGAAAACATCTATATCAAGTTCTATTTCTTTTATTGTGCTATCTATCACGGACATATTAACTCCCCCTGTAATCTGTATTAAGATAAATATTTTGGATTGTATGTTAAATACTCATCAAAATCTTCACCAGTTTTTACTTGTACTTCCCCAATCAAATCGACTAATTCGTTATATTCTTCTTTTCCTCTTTCGAAGAAATGAAATACTTCCTCTTCCCCAAACTTTTGCATCGCACGTTCTAAATGGTCTAAATCTTTATATAACACGTTCATGAGACGAGTTTTTTCACCGTCAAAGGTATTTGGGTCGAAATCTTTAACAAACTCCAAAATAGACGCTTTAAAACCTTCTACGAGAGAAGAGAGTGAATAAAAATTTGGAACAGCGAATGGACAATCTTTACAAGAATCCAATTCTGGTTTTTGACAGTTCGGAGAGACAAGACATTGGTAATTTTCTTCGTTACTCACCAAAGCATTAACTTGTAAGTCAAACATTAATTCTGTGACCTCATCCAAACCCATACTGAAAATTTTATCAGCGACTTTTTGCCGTTCCGCTAACGTTTTATTAATAAATCCAGTTGTTGCTTCTAGTTTATGAATCCCACCAAATGTTGCATTTAAAGCTAATATTTCTTGCGTTCTTTGATTTCTATCTTCTGTATCTCCAATCAGAACTTCAGCCATCAAATCAGGAATATAACCAAAGTTTTTTCTGTTAAACAAACCCTCGCTTAATTCATCCAATTCATCTTGTGGAATTACAAGATAAATGTTGGTAGTTTCGAAATTTTCATGTGCTCGTAGTCGTTGAGCCATTTCTAAAGCTGCACTACCTTTCCCTTTCTTCACTAGAACCATATATATCAACACTAATACCGTACGATTCATTTGTCGGCTTTGAAATTGAAATTCGTCTATTTCAAAATTTTCGAAGAAAGCATTATGAGCTTTTTGACCAAAATAACTATCATCTTGTGTGCCAAAATCTATGATTCTTGTTTCATTAGAATTTGAGCTAATTACAAGGCTTGTCCGCTTTTTAGCAACGATTGAACAAATAATAATTGCAGTCGCAAGTGAAACAGCTAAATCATCTGGACAATTGAAACGATTGGTTGCTCCAGTTTTGTTTACTGTCAAATCTTTTCGTTTAATTTGATTGATAACTGCATTCGCTTCTTCCATTGTTAAATCCCTTGATTTTAATATTTCTAGAGAATTAATTCCAATCGATTCGAAATCAACCATCGCAATATCCATTACATCTCCGTGTCTCCAGGCATTACCTAAGTGAGCCAACACATAGAGCCAAGCAGAACCGTAATAGAATATTTCTTTTTTATCTTTACCTGCGATTATCTTCTCCGCATCTAAAATAGCTTTATGTTTATGTTCCTCTTTTTGGACATAATCATATACTTTTATGTACTCGTCATACTCATATACTTCTTTTGGTTTTTCTTCTACCTCATACTGATAAGGATTAGTAATTCTGTTTATATCAAATGTTTTTTTTCGCACTTCTTTTTTATTTAAATATATAGTCACTCTTGAATGAAATTCTCTTAAAAAAGCGTATAAAAAACCTTGCTTTTTCACGCCTATTGAAGGATTGAATAATTTGAGATTGATTTCATTTGAAGTTAACGAATACAATTCTTTTTCTATTGTCAATTTTGATAAATATTCCGTACAATCAACGTAATCTCGCAATAAATTCCTTATACCTTTCTCATTTCTTTCAGACAGCACGAACTTCGCTTTGCAGTACGAATACCATTCTTGCTCTGTATATCGACTATTTTCTGAAAAAGAAATTTCTTTTAAAATCAGCCATTCTTCAAACGCTTTTACTGGTGATTTTTCCAAAAGCATTCTTTTTATTTTGTCTTGCATATCAATTTTATCTTTGTATTCTTGTACTTCTTCCAATCGAAATACAAATTCTGCTGTTGTCCCAAAAGCATATCGTATAATAGCATTTGTTTTTATTGGTGTAAAAACAGCCGTAGGTTGTCGAATATGAACACCGCAAATATTATTGATTTCACTTGCAAGACAATACTTCTCCTTACTTTCCTTCACATTTTCAGCAATGCCTTTAATAGCTTCCTTTGAGTAATACACCTTCTTAGAACTCAGTTTAACTGGTTTTATACCCTCTTCTTTAGCAATCAATAAAAGTGTATGTTTTTTCATCCCAAGAATCTCGTAAGTCTCCTCTAATGTGTAATAGTCATCTAGATTTGTGTTAAACATTTCAAAATACTTAACATCCTCTAATCGATAAAACCAAACTAATTTAGTAAGACGTATTCTTTTGAGGTCATTTTGCCGATCTACAATATCAAATTGCAAATGATTTATGTTATATTTTTTTGCCAATTCATCGCTTCTTATATGTGTTTCAACGAAATGAAGTAGTTGCTTCTTATTCACATATAAAATAGATTTATTGAAGCCATTTTCGTAGTATTTATACTCAATTTTTTCCGAATCACAAAGAGGAATAATTTCAGCTACTTTTTTTCGACCCGCAACACTATTACCCGTAACAGTTTCTTTATACCCAAGCTTTTTAGAAACTTCTTTTTCAGTTAAATAATGTTCTTCCATTTCTTCTATTTTTGCCATTAAATCATCTAATTCTTTTACACTAAAAAACGTTGATGGTTTTCCATTGCTTCCTCGTCCTTCTTTTGTAGTAAGGTTTCCTTCTTTAATCCAATGATTAAAACCACCACTATGCTTTGAAATCTTCCCATATTTTCCGCATTTAATGACTTCTGATTTCGTAATCCACTCTTGTTCCACCAATTCCCCCGCCTTACACCTTTATAATTTTTTCTTCCATTTCTTCACATGGTCATAATCGATAACCCCTAATTTTTCTGTGGGGTAATCTTTAAATTCGTTTACAGCCTGTTGTATTTGTTCTGTTGTCAGTGTTTGATCAATATAGGACATAGCTGAAGTTAAGCTTCTATCTCCACGCGCTATCGCTAGTTGCGTTGGAGTGAATCCCATATCAATTAACATGTTCGTAAATACTCCTCGACCGATATGTGTTGACCAAAACGTATCCGCTAGAAGATCATAATCTTTATGTCCCATTAATGAATCTAAAAATGCCTTTTTCACTTTCTGAAAACGTCGATCATATACTTTTCCTGACATCGTTTCTCCATCTCCATCTAAGAATAAAGCACTATGATTCTTGCACTTCCCACTCTTAATCATGTAATCTAGTCTTTTATGATGTTTTCGATATACTTCCCATACGAGATCATTATCTAAAATGGTCTGTCTAGCCATATCTGTTTGTAAGTAATTGAGCCTCTTTGGATTCTCTGATTTCGTATCCTTTAGACGAGAAAAGAATTTGTTACGATTATCTTTGATTTGGACTTCCATTGATTCGCCTTCATTTACAATCAAATTCCCTC
Organism: Bacillus cereus group sp. BcHK124; assembly: GCF_027712065.1. Lineage (NCBI taxonomy): Bacteria > Bacillati > Bacillota > Bacilli > Caryophanales > Bacillaceae > Bacillus > Bacillus cereus group sp. BcHK124. The sequence continues at coordinate 119,268 of NZ_JAQFPJ010000008.1, read as the reverse complement.
TCGAAACATTAACAACTTCACCTCTTCTCAATCCGCCATAAAATTGAAAACACAACCCTAAAGCAATATCCTCTGCAATGTCCATAGCTGTTCGAATAAAGTGTGCTGTTAATTGATTTCGGTCTTCTCCAAAATCTTTCAACTTTGATACTTTTCTTTTACTAGTATTTCTCGAAGGAAATCTTGTTCCTAAACTTGGTTCTCTAAATACTGAACCATGAACAGTATCACCATTAAAATTCTTTTTCTCCTCTAAAGGAAAATCTTCGTCTATCCAATTCATTTTTTTCAAAAACACATAAAATGCCGAAAGGTATTTTTCATACTGTTCTACTGTTGCTTTTTGCAATCCCTCTAATGAGCAATGTGTTATATATTGACTACCATGTTTGCGTTCTAATCCATTTATCCCCTTATCTTTCATACCCACAAATTCTTCATGTCCTTCTTCAATCTTTTGTAAACAAAAATTCAAGAAACGACACACTACCCTTGCAGGTGCATCAGAACTATTTAATGATTTTCCATAAAACTCATACTGTCTTTTTATAAATTCTGATATAGGGTGTGGATATACAATACCTGTACTGTCCTCCAACACACCTATCGTAATCACTTTTATATTTCTCATTTTCCCTCTAATCATTTCATTTACAGTAGTTTCTTTACTTACAAATTTATAATCCATTACTTCATTCACTTCCCCTCATTCATAAAAGAATTTCTCTCTATGTACTCTCTTTTATTTTTGTTTAACATGATTACTTTTACTACTCTCGTTTCTCTGAAATAGTACCTAAATCTATCTTATTTTATTACTCCTATTTTGTCCACTATTTGATAAAAGTGGTCAAAATATAAAACACCCTTTTATTCCTTTTATATCAATACTTACAATATCCTTTTTATATACTTTCAGTATTATGACCAATATTGGGGGTATATGAAACATTAAAGCGCGTTACACTTGAGTTAGGCGGTAAATCACCAAATATCATCTTGCCAGATGCTGATTTATCTCGCGCGATTCCTGGCGCACTTTCTGGTGTTATGTTTAACCAAGGACAAGTATGCTCTGCTGGATCACGTTTATTTGTTCCGAAGAAAATGTATGATAATGTCATGGCTGACCTTGTCCTTTACTCTAAAAAATTAAATCAAGGTGCTGGCTTAAGTCCAGAAACTACAATCGGTCCTCTCGTTTCCGAAGAACAACAAAAACGTGTAATGGGCTACATCGAAAAAGGGATTGAAGAAGGTGCTGAAGTACTTTGCGGAGGAAGTAATCCATTTGATCAAGGCTACTTCGTTTCTCCTACAGTATTCGCTGACGTAAATGATGAAATGACGATTGCAAAAGAAGAAATTTTCGGTCCAGTTATTTCTGCTATACCGTTTAACGATATTGATGAAGTAATTGAACGTGCAAATAAATCACAATTTGGCTTAGCAGCTGGTGTGTGGACAGAAAATGTTAAAACAGCACACTACGTTGCAAGTAAAGTACGCGCTGGTACAGTATGGGTAAACTGTTATAACGTCTTTGATGCAGCATCTCCATTTGGAGGATTTAAACAATCCGGTCTTGGTCGTGAAATGGGATCTTATGCATTAAATAACTATACAGAAGTGAAGAGCGTTTGGCTTAACTTAAATTAATGAGAAAGAACCTGACCTATCCGGTCAGGTTCTTTTCATTATGTATGTCTTTAAACTTGCAGTCCCCCGCTCACATTTAATACTTCTCCTGTAATATAGGATGCGTATTCTGATGCTAAGAAGGCAGCTGCGTTCGCAATATCTTCTGGCGTTCCAATTCTACCAACCGGAATCGCGCCGACCATCTTTTCTTTCACTTTATCTGGTATCGTTTTTGTCATATCTGTATCCATAAATCCTGGGCAAATCGCATTACACGTAATACCGAAATTTCCAACTTCTTTCGCTGCCGTTTTCGTTAAACCTACAACGCCTGCCTTCGTAGCTGCATAGTTTGCTTGACCTATGTTTCCTTCTCTACTAATTGAAGATATATTAATAATACGTCCATACCCTTGTTGTCTCATGTAAAGGAGAGCTGGTTGCATACAATAAAAAACACCAGTTAAGTTCACTTGTAATACTTGTTCCCAAGCAGACTTCTCCATTTTATGTAACATTGCATCTCTTGTAATTCCAGCATTGTTCACCAAAATATGTAATGTACCAAATTTTTGAACCGCATATTCAATTAACGACTTCGCTTCATTTTGATTACTCACATCACATCGATATGAGCACACTTCATATCCTTCGTCCGATAACTCACGTGTCGTTTTTTGTAGCTTCTCTTCATTTACATCACTAATTAATACTTTCGCCCCTAGTTTTGCATAAACCTTTGCAATCTCTTTTCCAATTCCCTGTGCAGCTCCTGTTACAACAGCTGTTTTCCCATTTAAAAACTTCATCCCTATCCCCCATTTCTATTACTTATACTGTATATTTCGGCTTTTTACTTTCCAATTCCTCTTTGTATAAAAAAGTCTATTTGTGTCAAACTAACTTTGCAACGCCGCATAAAGTGTAAGGAGATTGTGTCGAATGAACAAAAAAAATTTCAAACAAAACAAAGCTACTGATGGCATTGATGTAGAGTTCTCTCGTGAACTTGCTGACCACAATGACTTAGAAGCAAACGCACGTGCAAATGCCGCTGATGCACGTCAAAAACGCCAGTCAACAGAAAAATAAGGAAAGCACAACCTTATTCTTTTCAACAGGGACCTACTACCCAACAAAATAAACCGAGAAACATCTCTCGGTTTATTTTTGATATTTTTTTGTATAATGTGCCAAAGTAAGTAGCGGATAAATTTGGGCATAGCTATGATAACGAATATAAAACCCACCAGGTAAACCTGTTCCAGTAGGATATTTTTCATTCACATAAGGATTCGCAAGCAAATATGAAACGCCTTTTCGAATAGTTGGTGTTTCTTTATCATAGTAAGAAATGAGAGCATCTAACGCCCATGCTGTTTGAGATGGTGTACTAAATGGTAAAGTAACGAATCTTTTCTCCACACTACTTTGGCATGATTCTCCCCATCCACCATCTTCATGCTGTATATGTTCAAGCCATAAAGCTGCTCGTTTCAATGATGGATTGTTAGATGGAATTCCGAGTGACCGTAAACCAGTCATAACAGCCCACGTACCATATATATAACAAATCCCCCATTTCCCATACCAGGATCCATTTCTCTCTTGTACATTCATTAACCAATTTATCGCACTTTGTTTTTGTTTCTTAGGTAATTCATTTTGCGTATATGTCCCGAAAAGCTCTAACACTCTTCCTGTAATATCTGGTGTGGAAGGATCCGTAATCATATCACTTGCATTTTCGATTGGTAAATTCGCTAATAATTTGCTCGTCACACCTTTTTCGAACGCTCCCCAGCCACCATCATTATTTTGTAATCCTTTAATCCAATTGACCCCTTTCTTCCAAGCATTATCTATATTTTCGTTTCCTCTACTCCTTGCCAACGCTCTTAGCACAGCTGTTGTATCATCGACATCTGGAATTGTCGTATTTACATCCGAAAAACCCCAACCACCTGGAGTAAGTGCGGGAGCATGTACGCTCCAATCAGCTTTTTTTGTATGCTGTTTTTTTAATAAATATGTTATTGTCTGTTGAATCATCTTGTGATCTTTTGGAACGTGGGCCTCTTGTAACGCATAGCTGAGTAAAGCTGTATCCCATACGGTCGAAGGAGAGTTTTGCAAGTGACTCCCTCTTTCCATCTTCCATATATAAGATGTTATCCCAGCTATAGCCTTTTGAATCAGTGATGAATGAAGAGAATGCCCTAACGCAAGTAAAGCATAAATCATATAAAACGAGGCAGTTGCGTAACTATATAACGTTCCATTTTCATCAATACGCTCTTTCATAAAACGTTCGACTTCCTCATATCCTTTATGATGTAACGAAAGTGGGTACGAGATAATTTGTTTTACATCACTTAATAACGTTTGAAACAACGGAGACCGATCCTCCCGAAACCATTGTCCGCCCTCGCCCGCAATGTGATTTAAATTTGGCAATAACTTTTTCCCTACTCGAAATCTTTTATTTAAACACACCATCATCGGAATTAAATGGATACGTGCTGAGCTACTCAATTCAAATATACTGAGGGGGGAATCATTCTGTAGAAACATGATTGGTGTTGGTAAATGAAAGAGTGAAGGATATTCATATTCTCCATGAATTGCTAATAAAAACTTCGTCATAAAATGAGCACGCGCCACGCCTCCGCGTTCCTTAATAAAATTTTCCGCTCGCTTCATATTCGCATCTTCTTTTGTATATTTTTTCGATGCTAGCAAGGCCGCATAAGATTGAATGGTAGCTGATAAATTACCTCCCACTTCATCTTCATACAATTTCCACGTTCCTTCATTTGTTTGAAGTGATGCTAACCTTTTTACAAACGGTTCTATCTCTTTATCTCTACCTAATAATTTTAATAAAAAAATCATATGGCAATCTGTTAATGGAGCTCCTTCAAAACAAAATCGCCACGTACCATCTTGCCGTTGCATCGTTTGAAGTGCATTTGCTCTTCTCGCTATTTCTTCATGCGCTTTTTCATATAATAACAAGTTACTCACCCACCCTTTCGAAATCCGTATAACGATATTCAAGAAGGTAGCTGAATATGTATGAATACAAAGAAAAGCAGAACATATAAGATGCTCTGCTCATAAACAATATCCTACTCCGACAATAATCCCTAATAAAGCACCAACTACTACTTCATACGGCGTATGCCCGACAAGCTCATTTAACTTCTTATATTCTGTTTGTCTACCGTGAAAAAACTCATTCAATATTTTCGCCTGTTTACTTACTGCCAGCCTTACTCCTGAAGCGTCATACATAACTATAATGGCAAAAATAGCAGCAATTGCAAATAAAGTACTTTCCACACCTTCCACAACGCCAACACCTGTCGCCAGTGCTGTAACAGTTGAAGCATGAGAACTTGGCATCCCACCTGAAGCGAAAAACTTTGCAAAATCAAATTCACCCGTTTTGAATAATTTAAAGACTACTTTCGTTAATTGTGCTAAAAACCATGAAATTACAGCAGCCATAAGCGGATCGTTATGTAAAATTGTTTCCACGTTCTCAGCTCCCTACTAGCTATAATGGAAATCCTATAGTATCAGTATAAAGAAAAATGCGTAGAAAATACTACGCATTACGATACTTTTGCTGATTTATTTTTTATAAATTTCGGTTGTTTCTGCACTAAGAACTTTGTTTTCGCTACCGAGAATACAACTAATGCAACCCATATACAGAAAAATGCAATCATATGAGTAGATGTGAAATGTTCACCAAATACGAATACACCTAAAATTAAACTAATTGTTGGCGCAATATATTGTAAAAAACCTACCATATAAAGTGGAATAAGTTGGGCTCCTTTTGCAAAATAAAAAAGTGGCAATGCTGTAACAATGCCCGCTCCTATTAATAGTAATGTCGATAACATTGAGATAGAGCCAAATGAGCCGAAACCATGTACTCCTGTCATTACTAGATAAATAATCGCAAACGGTGTCACTAACATCGTTTCCATCGTAAGTCCAATTGTCGCATCATAGTTTAACAATTTTTTTGTTAATCCATATAATCCAAATGAAAGGGCAAGTGATAAAGAAACCCATGGAATAGCCCCGAAACGTACTGTTAAAATGATAACTCCTACTCCAGCTAAACCAACTGCAACGTATTGCCAAAAGTTTAACTTTTCCTTTAAAACGACTGTACCAAGTAAAATACTAATAAGCGGATTAATATAATAGCCAAGACTTGCTTCAATGACATGATTATGATTAACGGCCCATATGTAGACAAACCAGTTTCCGCTAATCAAGACTGAAGCTATTGTTAATGACATTAATAATTTAGGTCGTTTAAAAAGATTCATGAACTCTCCAATAAACTGACGAAATCTCTTCGTAACACCTAATACGATTAACATAAACACGAACGCCCAAACGATGCGGTGTGCTAATATTTCATCTGCTGGGACTTCCTCAACCCATTTCCAATAGATTGGTAGTATTCCCCACATCGTATACGCACCAGCCGCATATATAATCCCTTTTTTTTGCTCTGCTGATTGACTCCCCATCTTCCTTTTTCTCCTCTTCTCATTTTTTCTCCATTATACGTTCCCACGTGCTCACTTTACCAATAATCAATCTGCATTTCTTTCGACATTTCTCATACAACGAATAATAAACATACCGTTATTACAACAAGTAACGGTATGCCGAAAACAAATTTCTTTTTATGAGTTTTATGATGAAACATATACATACCAATCCAAGCTCCAACTGCTCCCCCAGCTGCTGCTGATAAAAACAACGTACTTTCTGGCGTTCTCCACTGTTTCTTCTTCGCTTTTCGTTTATCAAGCCCCATAAGGCTAAAAGCTATAACGTTAATAATAATAAAATAAATCCATTTCATCGCTTTCTCTCCCTATGAAAAATTCGCTTAATGGTAACATGAAAAAATGATGGAAACAACTGAAGAACGCTTTTTATTGATTAGTTACCTTCATATTTACATAGCCAATTAAACAGAAAGATGTTATGGGCAAGATCTTATATTTCATTCCCTTCACCCACTACCATAGCATCGAAAAAACTTCTCTCAATCTCTTTTTCATCAAAATGAAGAACTACGATTAGCCCCACATATAAAGAAACGAAATTTAGAAACCATTCCTCATTATCATCTTTCTTAGCTAAACATTTAAATATCTCTTGAAATTGCATACGCTCGTCTACAGCAATAATCGGTCGCACGCCAAAATATTTCAATACAAGATGTAGGTTTAGCTGCACGGATAATGATAAAATATACTTTAATAGCTCCGTATAATGAGCAACATTTTTTTCACTATATAACTTCACAAGCTCTTGATGTAAAGTAGAAATCGATAATTCTTCTTTAGTCACTTTTGTTGCTTCTATCATTTCAATCATCTTTTTCATATCCATTACATTTACCCCTCCTGTTGCAAAACAAAAGCCAAAGTGTATTTATTTTATAATCAGCAATAATTGAGTATTTCTCGCCTCTCTTTCTTCTTCACTTACTAAGTCATACTTTTTTAAAAGGTGAAATACATCATTTAACATTTCTTGTGAGTGATTACCTTGCAAAAATTTTTTTAACCCTTTAAAAATATCTTCAGATAAAAAAATCTTTTGACTTTCAAGTTTATTCATTACATCTTCAATAGAATGATCGATATTACACGCCATAAAAAATTCCTCCTCTATCCTTTATAAATAATATCTTCTGCTAACGATGTAAACACTTCTCCAACAAGAGAATCTTCATCATATACAGATGAACCGCTATTTTCTTCACGTTTTGCAAAAGGTACTTGTGCGATTACTTCTGTTTGCAATTGTTCTGCTAACATTTCGCCTCCGCCTTTTCCAAACAGATAATTTTTCGATCCATCTTGTTCTTCATAATAAGCCATGTTTTCCACAATACCTAAAATCTCGTGTTTCGTATGTTTTGCCATTACGCCTACTCTAGATGCTACGAATGAAGCTACATTATGTGGTGTTGTAATAATAATTTCTTTCGCCTGCGGAATCATTGCTGCAACATCAATAGCAACATCTCCTGTACCAGGTGGTAAATCAAGAAGTAAATAATCTAATTCTCCCCAGTGCGTATTCGCAAGGAAATTTTGAATCCATTTATTTAACATCGGTCCGCGCCACATAACCGGATTATTTCCTTCTGTAAAAAATCCCATCGACATGATTTTAACACCGTGACTAATAACTGGAATTGCTGTTTGATCAATCATCGTTGGTTTTTGATTCGTTTCCATCATAGCTGGAATGCTAAAACCATATATATCTGCATCTAATATCCCCACTTTTTTGCCCATACGAGCTAAAGCTGTTGCAAGATTAATTGTTACAGTTGATTTTCCGACTCCACCTTTTCCGCTCGTTACAGTAATAAATCGTACTCCTGAATCAGGACGAAGCATGCTCGGCATACCAGTTTCTGTTCTACTATTTTTCTTTAACTTTTCTGTTAGCGCAGCTCGTTCTTCTTGTGTCATAGAACCAAACGTCAAATCTACTTTAGATGCACCTATTGCGTGAAGTGATTCTTCCACATCTTGTTGAATTTTTGCTTTTAACGGACAACCTTGAATCGTTAGCACTACTTCAAGTTTAACCTCTGTTCCATTCATTTGTATATTTCTAACCATGTTTAACTCTACAATACTTTTGTGTAATTCTGGATCCTCTACATGTTTTAACGCATTCATTATTTGTTCTTGAGTAATCATAAAACTCATCCCTTCTCGTATTCTAATTTATCCGACTTTAACTAATAATCAGTGGGGGATGAAGAACCCCCCCACTGATTAAAGTTTCACTTTATATACAACATCTTCTTGTCGTTGCAAGAAACACTTATTATCCACCACTAACAGGCGGGATAAATGCGACGATATCTCCAGCTTGTATCATCTCGTCATTCGTTACAAACTCTTCATTAACAGCCACCATCACTCTATCAAGCGATTGTAAACTATAGTTTGCTTTGAGCCATTCTTTTAATTGCTGCACTGTCATTTCTTCTTTTTCTGAAATTACGAATCGATCTAATTCGACTTCCTCACGCAAATTTGCAAACAGTAAAATTGTAATCATTTTCTCATTCTTCCTTCTTCGGTTTTCCTGCTGGATATGGTGTATTTTCAAGTTGATCGCCAATCCACATCGTCCCATCTTCCCAAAATTCTTTTTTCCATATTGGGACGATTCGCTTTATACGTTCAATTGCGTATTCATTCGCTTCATAAGCTACTTTGCGATGCGGTGATGAAACTGCAATGACTACCGCAATATCCATTATTTCTAGCCGGCCTACTCGGTGAGTAATTGCTACTTTTGCATCCGGCCATTTTTCACTAATTTCTTCACCAATTCTCATAAGTTGCTTTACTGCCATCGGTTTATATGCTTCATACTCTAAATGTAGCGTTCGTTTTCCTTTTGTTAATTCTCTCACTGTACCAATAAAAGTTGTAATCGCACCTGCCTCTCTTCTTGCAACTTTATTCGTTACTTCTTCAACTACAATCGGTATATCAACAATCTCAAATAGCACTTGTCCCATTGGAACCACCTCTCACTTTGCGAAATGTCCAAGGCCATTCACTACCTTCGTTATCTTCCAATAAAAGAACATCCACAAACATATCTTTTTTATATCCTCTTGTCCCACCTGGTAATACGATAAAAACATTCGATTCTGCTAATGAAGAGACCGAGCTAGATTTATCAAATCCTGAAGGACAAGCAATTAACTGACCTTCGTTATATGTCAGTTTCGCTCGTACAAATCTTGTAAATGGATTTGGCTTTAGAAAGTCTTCTCCTAATAACGCTTTTTCTCTCTTTACATGTGCTTTTTCACTAAACATATACGTCCGAATACAAGGTCTTACAAATAATTCAAACCCTACGTAACAAGCAGATGGATTTCCTGATAAACCAAATAATAACTTGCCATTTAATTGTGCTACAGTCGTAACACTTCCTGGCCTCATTGCAACTTTATTGAAAAGAACAGATGCACCTAACTCTTCATATATAGCTGGTAAATAATCGTAATCCCCTACTGATACACCGCCTGTTGTAATGAGCATATCTACTTGGCCAAGCGCTTCTTTTACAGCTTTGAAACATGTATGAAAATCGTCGCTAAACTTCCCAAAATACTTTACTCTTCCGCCCGCTCTTCGAATTTGAGACAATATCATATACGTATTACTGTTTCGAATTTTCCCTGGCTGTAATGAATCGTTTACGTCCAGTAATTCACTTCCAGTCGCTAATAGTCCAATTACAGGCTTTCTAGCCACCGGTACCTCGCTATACCCAAACGTAGCAAGAAGAGCTGAAATACCTGGATGAATGTATGACCCTTTCTTTGCAAGAACCGTGCCTCTACAAGCATCTTCACCTTGAAAAGAAATATTGTCGCCCGTTTTGAATGATCGCTTCACTTCCATATATTTGTTGCCATCCTCCTCATATTGACGAGTTAGCTCTAACATAACAACCGCATCACACCCATTCGGAATTTGCGCTCCTGTCATAATTCGAACTGCTTGAAATGGACCTACTTTCTCATCGAATAGCGATCCTGCACCGATTTCACCCACTACTTCAAATACACTTGGAGTTTCATAACTTGCTAAATCCGTATCTTTTGCTCTAATAGCAAACCCGTCATACGGTGAACGATTAAATGACGGCACATCATGGTCAGCTACTAAATCCTCTGCTAATATACGTCCATAAGCTAATTCAATAGGTAGTAGCTCCTTTAAGCCGTTATGAGCAAATCCCATCACTTTACGAACAGCCTCTTCAACTGTGATTGGTACTCTTCTTTCCATTGTTGACAACCCTTTCTATTAGCCAAATACGCGATAATATAGTTGTTTCGCTTTCGAAATATCATTTGTGCCATGAATAAAAACACGACCATCCTGAAAAACAACGATGCGGTACTCATCTAATTGGCAAGATAGTAAATACGGATTCCGATTTACTTCCCCCACTTTTTTTAATACTTTTTCTATATCATCAAAATTGTATTTTCTATTGTCTACTGATCTAATTTGAACTGTATTTCTTCCGCATAAAGCAGCTACCTTCGTTTGGTTTTCATATGATAAATAAGGATAAGTTCGATTCAAACCACATGAGAGACAAGCATCTGTTTTTATTTTCCCTAGTTTTATAAAATGGTTTTGATTACTCCATATATCAAACATGAAAAATGTTTTTCTAATTGCTGCAAAATCTTCTACTAAAATTTTGAGTGCTTCCGCCACTTGATATGCTGCGACGATTTGTACAGTCGGGCTAATAATTCCAGCTGTATCACACGTCACACCTGTAACTGGAACGTTCTTCAGCACACAATGTAAACACGGTGTCTCTTGTGGAATAATTGTACAACTCATACCGTACGAGCCAACGCAAGAACCATATACCCACGGGATATTATGTTTTTGTGATAAGTCATTTATTATAAATCGGATATCGAAATTATCTGTTGCATCAATGATTACATCGACATTTTCTAATAGCTCTTCCAAGTTTTCTACACATGCATCCATTACGAAAGCATGTATTTGTACTTCCGCATTAAGTTTTTCTAGCCGATTTTTAGCAGCGATTGCTTTTGGCAATTTCTCTCTTGCATCTTGTTCAGAGTACAATTGTTGCCTTTGTAAATTACTCCATTCAACGTAATCGCGATCTATAATCGTCAACTTGCCAATACCTGCACGTACGAAACTTTCGGCACTTGCACTTCCTAATGCGCCTACTCCTACAATTAACACATGTTTATTTCGAATTTTTTCTTGCCCTCTACTCCCAATTGGTTTAAACAAATGTTGTCGTGAATACCGCTCAGCCATTACATACCCTTCCTCTCACGAACTCTATTTCATATTAGAATGTTGTTTTTGATAACAAGCAAAGTACGCAAATCCAACAAAACCAGCTCCGCCAATTACATTTCCGATAAAGACAGGAACAAAATTTTTAGCAAGATCCATCCATGTCAAATGACCTGCAAAAATAACTGCTGAGATGACAAACATATTTGCTACCACTTGCTGAAATCCAATCACTACAAATGCCATAATTGGAATCCAAATTCCGATTATTTTTCCGACAAAATCACTCGTCCCATAAGCGAGCCAAAGCGCCAAACAAACGAGCCAATTACACCCAATTGCTAAAATTAAAGTTCTCCCAAATGATTCATGTAACTTTCCTTCTGCTATCGCTACCGTTTTATTTAAATAATCTCCCTCTGTTAATCCGCCAAGATGACCGAAACAATACGCTACGAAAATAGCTCCTACAAAATTCATGAAAGTAATCCAAATCCAGTTATTTAGCACACTAACCAATGTAATTTTCTTTGCATATAGCGCCATAGATAGTGACATCATATTTCCGGTAATTAATTCTCCTCCTGCTAATACGACGAGCATGAGTCCAACAGGAAAAACCGCTCCTCCTAAAACATTCACTAAACTCCCCCAGCGCTCAGGCAAATTACCTAAAACGCGAATGTTAAGTAAAAAACCTAGCGAAATAAACGCTCCTCCTAAAAAACCGAGAATAAGCATTGCTGGCAAGGTCTGACTTACTTTTTGAACACCGGCCTCAATTACAAGCTCAGCAATTTGTTCCGGTTTATGAAATGCCATTACTAATTCCTCCATTTTCTCCAAATAAAAAAGCAGCTTCAAAAAACCTCCTCAAAATAAAGGTTTTTGAATGCTGCTTAATTTCTCTGCACATCTTTTACAGAGAGATCAATCATCACTTTTACTATAAAATAGAAAATCTACAAACGTTGCACATCTTCCATTTTGTATATACTGCATCATAGTGTCACTTATATATATCAACCACCAATATGTGACATTTCAATTTTAGGTGCTCTTTTTTTACTTGTATGACTTAAGCGTTCATCTGAATAACGATCTTCTCGGTTGTTCCATATATCGCTTACGATATCTGTTATTTCTTCATCATTGTATTCAGATCGAAGCAATTCTCTCAAATCATTTCCTTTAGAAGCGAACAAACAAGTGTATAACTTTCCTTCTGCAGAAATACGGGCTCTCGTACATGAGGAGCAGAAGGAATCTGTTACTGATGAAATAATACCTATTTCTTCATCACTTCCAATATAACGATAGCGAGTCGCAACCTCTCCTGCATAATTCGCTTCTATTCGTTCTAATGGCATAACTTGATGAATCGTATCTACTATTTCTTGTTTAGAGACAACCTCTTTTAAATCCCAACCGTTATAATTTCCAACGTCCATATACTCAATAAAACGAAGAATATGTTTATTTTCCTTAAAGTATTGCGCCATCTGCAAGATATCCTGTTCGTTTTTCCCCTTTTGAACGACCATGTTTATTTTAATTTTCATACCGACTTCAGCTGCAGCTTGTATTCCTTCCAGAACCCTTTGTACTTTGCTTCTATTACCATTCAAATAGAAAAACCGCTCTTCTTCTAAGGAATCTAAACTAACTGTCACACGTGATAAACCCGCCTTATATAAATCAGGAGCAAACTTTTTAAGTAACGATCCATTAGTTGTTAAACCGATATCCTCCACACCATTTATTTTATTCAGGCGCTCGATAAGCTGCGGAAGACCTCTTCGAAGTAACGGTTCTCCGCCTGTAATCCGTAATTTTCTAACACCTAAAGAAACGAAAATACGCGTTATCCTTTCAATTTCATCAAAAGATAAAATTTTATCATTAGACAAAAACGAGTAATCCGGACCAAATATTTCTTCTGGCATACAATATCGACAGCGAAAATTACAGCGATCAGTAACTGAAATACGTAAATCCTTTAACGGACGTTGTAGTTTGTCTAATGTGACAGATTTCATATTTATTGCCTCGCTTTTACTTATTTTATATTTAAAACACGCTCCGGATGCGTATATACATTTAAGGATTCATTCCGAATAAACCCTATCGTAGTAATACCTAATTCTTCAGCTAGCTGTAAAGCCAACTCAGTTGGAGCTGATTTTGACAGTATAATTTCACAACCAATTTTTGCAACCTTCAATAGTATTTCCGAAGAAATACGACCACTAAAAACAATGATTTTATCTCTTATAGAAATATTATTTTTTAAGCAATAACCGTAAATTTTATCTAACGCATTATGTCTACCGATATCCATTCGGCTTAAAATAATACCATTCACATTGCACAAAGATGCATTATGAACGCCGCCTGTATGATGAAATGTCTCTGCAGATTGCTGCATTTCTTTCATTAATCGAAAACAGTCTTCTGCAGCAACCTGTACATGAACGCCATTCATTTTCTTTGCGCTTAATGCATCATTTGCAAAAACAAACCCTTGTCTACTCATGCCACAGCATGAAGTAATATAGCGTTTATTTTGCATTTGTTCGTAATAAGGATTTACTTTTGTCGTCGTGACATGTACAAATCCTTCTTTCTCTTGTACCCATATGTCATCAATATCTTCATACTTCCGAATAATTCCTTCAGATGCTAGGAAGCCTATTACCATATCTTCTATATATTCTGGAGTACTAACCATTGTAACAAACTCCTGTCCGTTCATTTTAATCGTGACTGGAAACTCTGTTACAATGCTGTCCTCTATATGCTTAAACGCCCCTTGTTCATAACGAAAGATTTCTCTTTCTACCTGTATCGGTTTCACGATCAGTATCCTTCTCTCACGTTATATTTTTATCAAAAACAAATACCGAAACTGCAATATCTTCTTCTACTTTCATATCTGAAAACAAATTCACTAATTTCGCTCCAACAAGTTCCTCCAAATGTTCACGGGAATTCGCAGCATACACTTCTTGAATCATTTTCGTTCTAGCCATATGAACCATTTCCGCACCGTCCATCGTACTTGAAATGAATTTCTCAGTAGGTGTTAAGTTTCCGTAAAGAGTCGCAATCGCCATATTTTCAGCAAAAACAGTATGAATTCGTTCTGGCCCTTTTCCGAAAAGTTCCTTTCGAAGTTTTCGAATCATATCATTAAATTCATGTACTTTTTTTGACATACCATTATACCTCCCAAAAGCCTCATTTTACTTTATTATATATTTTACCAAAATGAGCCTTCCGCCCAAACTATTTCGTACAAACATTTGGGCGAAAGGATTCACCTCGTGAAGGTTACTCGTCTTTTAACCCTTTACCCATACCTTTTAAGAAATGAAGCCCAAATCCAATAGCACGGTTAATGTCTGGATCTTTCAATACTTTCATAAGATCGAATACCCCTACTTTTTTATTACTCTCTAGATGTTCATTACCTTCTTCTAGCCCTACTAATAAGCTACCTATAAGCTTTTTCGTAAGTTCCGGATCAAGTTCTGTTAAAGCACCTGCAGCCCCCATCATATTATTAATTAAATTTGTAACAGGCTCACGAGTCACTTGGCCAAGAACAATTTTTGCGATTGGTTCTTTCGCCTTTAGCATAGAATTAGCTGCTTCTAACATGCCAATATCATTCAATTCCCCTACAATGTTAAACATTTGATTTAGAGCGTCTTCATTATTAGCTAGAAGCTCTTTTAAATCATCTAATTTTTTCTGTTTTATTTCTTCCTCAGTTAATTCTTGTTTTTGAATCATTTTTATAGGTGCAGCCATATTTTTCTCCTCCTACTTATCCGTTAAATGCACATACCCTGGACGTGCCCACTTACGATGTACCTCAATACCAGCTTGAGGGTGACGTTTTTTATTACGCGGATTCGCTTTTGGCATCGGATTTTCACCCTCAACTTCCAGCACTTCCATACGCACTTTCGTCTGTTTATAAGCAGGTGTGTTCGTACGCGTATCAACGGCAGGACCTGTTAAGAAATTAATTGCTGTTTCATTATCTGTAGAGTTCATCGGTAAATATAACTCATTCGCTTTTACACGATCTGTTACAAGTGCACGTAATTTTAACGCTCCAAACGGAGAGACAAGACGGACTAATGAACCAGTTTTTACTCCACGTTCTTTTGCAAGTGCTGGAGAAACTTCGACGAAAACGCCAGGCACTTTCGTTTGAATACCTGTTGATTTATTTGTCATATTCCCTTCATGGAAGTGCTCAAGCATACGACCATTGTTAATATGAAGGTCGAACTCAGCTGGGAATTCAGCTGGGCGCACCCAGTCAGCAATCGCAAAACGAGCTTTTTTATCTGGGAAGTTAAATCCATCTTGGAAAAGTAATGGTGTATTCGTGCCGTCAAAACTTCCCCAATGGAAACTATTCCATCCTTCCAGTACTTCATAGTTTGCTTGTGAGAATAGTGGTGATAAACTTGCCATTTCAGCAAAGATTTCACTTGGATGGCTATAATTCCAGTTTGCACCTAATTTATTCGCAACTTCCTGCACGATCCACCAGTCTGGCTTCGCATCTCCAAGCGTAGGAAGAACTTGATATAGTCTTTGAACACGACGCTCTGTATTTGTGAAAGTACCTTCTTTTTCAAGAGATGGCGCTGCTGGTAATACAACATCTGCATATTGAGCCGTTTTAGATAAGAAAACATCTTGCACAACGAAGAAATCAAGGCTTGATAATACTTCATGTACATGATTTGCATTAGAGTCTACAAGAGCCATGTCTTCTCCAACAAGATACATAGCTTTCATTTTCCCTTCGTCAATCGCGTGAAGCATTTCAATATTATTCAGACCTGGTTCACTATTAATTTTCACTCCGTAAGCCATTTCAAATTTCGCACGTTCCATATCGTTCGTAACGTGCTGATATCCAGGAAGCCATCCTGGTAAAGTACCCATATCACAAGCACCTTGTACGTTATTATGACCTCGAAGCGGATATGCACCAGCGCCTGGACGACGATAATTACCTGTTGCAAGTAGTAAGTTTGAAATCGCAGCGGAAGTATCAGATCCACCTGTATTTTGCGTTACCCCCATTCCCCAAAGGATACATGTACCATCTGCATCACGAATCATTTCAGCCATTTGAATCAGTGTTTCTTTTGAAATACCAGTCATTTCTTCTGCATATTCAAGTGTATATGCTGTAAGGCTCTCTTTGAAATCTTCAAAGAAATTTACATTCTCATCAATAAATCGTTGATCGTGCCAGCCTTGATCAATCATATATTTTGTAACAGCCATTAACCATACTTGATCTGTTCCTTGTTTTGGACTAATAAAGACATCTGAACGCTCTGCCATTTCTGTTTTACGAA
The DNA here is from genome assembly GCF_027712065.1 of Bacillus cereus group sp. BcHK124. NCBI lineage: Bacteria > Bacillati > Bacillota > Bacilli > Caryophanales > Bacillaceae > Bacillus > Bacillus cereus group sp. BcHK124. The sequence continues at coordinate 102,320 of NZ_JAQFPJ010000008.1, read as the reverse complement.
GATCAGCTACAATTAATTTTTGTCCGTGTAATTTATGTGCACGTTTAATACGTGTAGCTAAAACAGGATGACCTTCTGTCGGATTACAACCTACAATAATAACAAGACCAGATTGTGCAATATCTTTAATCGTTCCAGCATCTCCGCCCATACCAATTGTCCGGAATAATCCGTCTGTCGCTGGTGATTGACAATAACGTGAGCAGTTATCAATATTATTCGTTTCAAATACTTGTCGAGCTAATTTTTGAATCACATAATTGTCTTCATTCGTAATTTTAGATGAAGAAATAAAACCGATAGCATCTTTACCGTACTCTTCTTTAATCGCTCCTAATTTACTTGCAACTACATTCAATGCTTCTTCCCATGTAGATTCAACAAACGTTCCATTTTTACGAATTAAAGGTTTCGTAATTCGTTCTTTAGAATTTACGAAGTCCCAACCGAATTTTCCTTTTACACAAGTAGAAATTGCGTTAACTGGCGCATCAGAAGAAGGTTGTACTTTAAGAATTTTACGTCCTTTCGTCCACACTTCAAATGAACACCCTACACCACAAAATGTACATACTGTTTTCGTTTTCTTCGTACGAGTATCACGCATGGCCGCTTCCACTTCTGATACCGCAAAAATACCGCTATATCCAGGCTCAACTTCTTTAATTAAATCTACCATTGGTTCAAGAATATCTGGTTTTAATCCCGTCATAAATCCAGCTTCACCAAGCATCGTTTTTTCCATTAAAGCGTTACAAGGGCAAATCGTTACACATTGACCACAGCTCACGCATGAAGAATCATTAATATTTACTCCTTCATCCCAAATCACTCGTGGTCGCTCCGCTTCCCAGTCTATCGATAACGTTTCATTTACTTGTAAGTTTTGACACACCTCAACGCATTGGCCACATGCAATACATTGATTCGGGTCATAGCGATAAAACGGATGCGTCATATCAACTTTACTTACATCTACTTTCGGTTCATAAGGATATTTTTGATGTTCGATTTCCATTAATTCTGCTGTATTATGCAGTTTACAGTTCCCATTGTTGTTGTCACATACTGTACAGTATAATAAATGATTTTCTAATAACCGATCCATCGCCTCTGTTTGTGCTTCTTTCGCACGAGTAGAGTTACGTTCAATGTTCATACCTTCTGTCGCTACTGTCGAACAAGAGCGCATTAACTTTCCGTCAACTTCTACAATACAAGTGTCACATGTTTGAATAGGATCTACTTCTGGCACGTAACAAATTTGCGGATGTTCAATCCCGTTCTCGTTCATAACACCCAATATCGTTGAACCGGGCTCCGCTGTATACTTTTTTCCGTCAATTGTAATATGAACCATGTTGTTATTCATGGTCTTTCCCCCTTTTTGAGAATAAAAAAACTCCACCACGAAAATATACGCACCACATTTCGGCACGTTATTATCATGGTGGAGTAGTTTATTAGCACATCTTGCTAAAATACCAATCCATTTATTCATAAATAAAACGATAGATTCATAACAGGTCATATCACGATTCCATCTTTAACACTATAATTATAGCGTTAAAGTTAAAAATATACAATATAAAATTTAAACTACGCATATGTGAGCTTGGAACTATCCATAATAACCCATATAAAGTGAAACTTTAATCAGCCCTCACCAATCGGGATAAAACATAACAAGGAGTAAGCAAACAAATGGGGTCTTTTAATAAATGGATTCGTGGTGAAAAATCTTTTTCTACCCAAGAGCAAGCTGATCATACATTAAATAAACTTATCTCTTCTTCCCTTTCCCTTAATTTAAAGCATTTGTCCAAACTGTTTAGCGGTATTCCAGAATTAATAACACGCACTTTTCCATTAAAAAACGGACAGGAAGCTGCACTTATATATATGGAAGGACTTGTAGACAAAACTGTTATTAACGTAAACATCCTTCGTCCTCTCTTATTTAAAGAGTGGAATGAAGACGATTTTTGGGAAGCCTCTGTTTCTATCGGAAATATTAAAAAAGTTCAACAGTGGACAGACATTGAACAATCTCTTTTGCACGGCAAAAGTATTTTATTTATAAACGGGCAACTATCCGCTTTAGAGCTTGATACGCAAGCGGCACCAAAAAGGAGCATTGAAGAACCTACAACAGAAAGCGCCATAAAAAGCTCACACGAAGGATTTAATGAAGTAGCAAGCGACAGCCTTGCACTTATTCGTCGATATATTCCAAATCGCGAATTGAAAGTAAAGGAATTCACTGTTGGTGAACGAGCTACTTCAAAAGTTTTTTTGCTGTACTTAGCAGACATTGCAAACGAAGATGTTGTACAAGAGATGGCCTGCCGCATCGAATCAATCAAAGTAGATGCCATTCTTACTACCGGAGAATTAGAAGGATTTGTTGAAGATAATTCCTATACTCTCTTTCCGCAATTATCAATAACTGAACGCCCTGACACAACAGCACATCATATTCTGGATGGGCGAATTGCTGTTGTTGTAGATCGTTCACCAGGCGTATTAATAGGACCAATGACTTTTTCAGCTTTTTTTCAGACGATAGATGATTACAGCTTCAGACCAATGATTCCATCTTTTATACGATTACTTCGTTTCACTGGATTATTTATTGCAATTTTTGCTCCTGCTCTTTATATTGCTATGATTTCCTTTCATTATGAAGTGATTCCCCTTAAATTATTGTTAACGATTGGAGAATCTCGAGCTAAAATTCCTTTTCCTCCTATATTAGAAGCACTTTTGATGGAATTAGTACTTGAAATGCTCCGCGAAGCTGCAGTTCGGCTTCCTGGACCCGTTGGACAAACCATTGGTGTCGTAGGAGGAATTGTTATTGGACAAGCTGCAGTTCAAGCAGGAATAGTAAGTAATGTTATGGTTATCGTCGTATCTATTACTGCAGTCGCTTCTTTCATCATCCCTAACCTAGAAATGTCTGCAGGAATTCGCCTTCTTCGATTCCCAATGATGATAATTGCCTCTTTATTTGGTGTCATTGGCATTATGGTTGGGATGGCAATCATTATTATTCATATACTTTCCATGGAATCTCTCGGTGTTCCTTATGGTAGTCCGTTTTCTCCGTTATTTGCTTCGGATTTAAAAGATATTCTTATACGTTTACCATGGAAAATAATGAAGAAACGCCCATTATCCCTTAACTTAAAACAAGAGAATCGACAAAGCGATATAGAAGGAACGGAGGAAGAGAAGTGACAAAGCGTGCAAAGAGGGAGATTAGTTTATTTCAATACATTTTAACGATTAGTGGTGTTCAAGTAGGATTCGGTGTCCTTACACTTCCTCGTGAAGTTGCACAAGGGGCAAATACAGATGGATGGATTTCTATTATTATTGGATGCGCTATCACTACTTTAGTCAGTCTATGTATTGTGAAAATCATGGAAAAACACCCTGGGTATACTTTACTCGATGTGCTAACTCGTTATCTTGGGAAGTGGCTAGGAAGAGCAGGAATGATTTTTTGGATTTTATATGCTGTCCTTGCAGCTATTTCCTTAATTTTTTCCCTCTTATACGTTATTCACATTTGGATTTTACCTAGAACTCCAATGTTTTTAATTATGATTTTACTATCTATTCCCATGCTTATGCTCGCATGTAAAGGCGTTCTTATTATAAGTCGCTATGCTGTTTTCACTGTGTTTTTCACACTGTGGATGCCTTTGCTATTGTTTATCCCTCTTAAAGATGGGCATTGGATATACCTTCTCCCTCTCCTCAAAGAGGGCTGGATACCAGTTTTAAACACCGTAAAATCAACTATTATTGCATTTCTTGGATTTGAGTTTGCATTTATCCTTTATCCTTATTTGAATAACAAATCCTCTGCAAAAAAAGGGATTGTTATCGCAAATTTAATTACACTATTTCTCTATCTTCAAGTCACGTTCGTTTCTTTCGTTTATTTTAGTCCAGATGGTATAACAAAGTTTTTATGGCCCACCCTTTCTCTTGTTACACCATTTCACTTTTCATTTCTTGAACGGTTTGAAATTATCTTTTTATCTTTTTATCTCTTCATTATTTTTGATTCTTGCATTCCTTACATATTTACTGCTTCAGATGGAATCAATCAATTACTTAACAAAAAAGGGAGTTCCTTACCTATTTGGTTTTTATTATTCGGGTGTATTGTTGTCTTATTCTTTTATATCCCTTCCTCTTACCAAATAAGTGCTTTGCGAGACTTTTGGGGAACTGCCAGTTATTTTATCGTTTTTCTATTTCCAGTCGTATTTCTCTTATACATGACACTTTATCAGCATTGGAAAAGGAGAAGAGTTTAAATGAGGCGCTTTATTCATTTCACTATACTTTACTTTCTCATAACCTTTTTAACAGGCTGTGGAGATCGACTCGACTTAGAAAAACAATCGATTTCATTAATTTACGGCTTTGACGCAAAAGCAAAAGGAAAATTAATTGTGTACCACGTAAATCCTATTTTTAATGAAGACGTAGAAAAAAAGTACGAAACACATGAAGCGAAAGTACGTACACCTCGAGAAGCAAAAGCAACGTTTAATAGTTCAAGTGGCGGTTTAGTATCTACAGAAAAGTTACAGCTCATTTTATTTAGCACAAATTTTTTAAAACAAGAAGGGGCTATGCCTTACCTTGATGTTTGGTATCGTGATCCTAAAAACACTGGAAACATGCGTATGGTTGCAGTAGACGGTCCAATTTCTTCAGTTATATATAATAACTTTAAAGACAAGCCTGCCCTTCCCGAGTATTTAACAGATTTAATTAATACGAACAAACTGTACAATCGGACCGTTTTTACAACATTCCATGAATTTCACAGGCAAACGTTTAATAAAGGTATAACACCTGCTATTTCAGAAATAAAAAAAGGTAAAAAAGATGTTATCGTTACCGGTTCCGCGCTATTAACTTCTCGCGGAATTTATAAAATGTCATTAAATCGTTATGAAAGCGCCCTTCTTCTTTTGTTACAAAAGAAAGCGAATACACCGGTTTCGCTTACATTGAAAATCCCTTCTACTTCAGTTGAAAGTAATAGTGATTTAAAAGATACCGATGGCGGCGATTTCGTAACAATAAATGTTCTTAGCATGAATCGTGATATCCATACAGACTATAGCGATAACCGCTTCAAATTTAATGTTAAAATGAATTTAAAAATCGCTGTATCTGAACTTACATTCAATATGGATATAGACAAAGATAGAAAGAAATTAACTTCTCTTATTACAAAACAACTAAACAAAGATTTGAACGATTTAATCCACAACATTCAAAAACAGCAGCTTGATCCATTCGGATTTGGTGATTATGCGAGAGCGTTTCAATATGAAGAATGGAAAAAAGTTGAAGACGATTGGCCGAGTGCCTTTTCAAAAGCTAACGTAAAAGTAGCACCTACTATTAAAATTTTAGAAAATGGGATTATTAAATAGCAAAAACACGCTACTCGTTCTTATACGTTTAAAGAACAAGTAGCGTGTTATCATTTTTATTTTGAAGCTTCTTATACAGTTACACTTCTGTTTCTGGTTCTTCGTTTTCCACTTCTTCCAATCTTTGCTGCTCTGCAAGCTCAGCTGAAATCATTCCATAATAAATTTCTGGATACAATCCAAATATTTGATATACACTTCCTAAAAACGGCATCGGAATCCCTCTTTTCTAAAGTTGTATTGCCACTTTTAAGGATTCCCTTTTCATTCATTATACATTCGTTTTTGGCGTTTCTTCTTCATCATGAACGCTTAATAAATTTTGCCACTTTTTATAAGGCGCACTATTTGGATCTACATATCCTTTCGCGTACGAACGATCCCACAATTGTTTAATAAACATCTCTTTCTCTTTCTTGGCAACCATATCAGCACCTGTACCGTAATAGTTTTGGAAATATAACTCAATTTCATCAAGGAACAGCCTTAATAATTCATCAGAAGTTTCTTCTAACGTTGGATCATATTTCGCTTCACGGTCATACATTAAAATCATATCTAAAATATTATGGACATGCTCTTTACGTAGCCATCTAATATCTTGAGCACCTAATACAAATGGATGCGTATATAAATGTCCACCTTGTATCATCGCCTTTTCTTGTTCTTCTTCAAATCTGGACAAAATGTTTTCATAAATAAATGGGTTATGAAGCAATGCTCTGTGTAATTTATAACTTTCACTTGAAATATTTTTACCCATCGACTGAATTAAGAAGCTACGTCCAACACCGTTATATTGATACACGAACTGACCATCAACAGCAACTAAACTTATCCAGCGATACATATACGCGTATAGAAGAGCTCGATTACATTTATCATAATCTAACTTCGTTTGCGTTGCATTTAAGTCTGGCATGAATGCTGGTAAGTGCCAATACTTATCTAAATGCGGTGTTAAACTAGATTTTTTACTATTCAACTTGTTTACACGGCGATAGTACGACTGAAAATAATCACCTTTATCATTCATAAATCCATTTGCAATATGTCCAGACGAAAGCTTAGGAAAGTCTTGTAGTGATAAACCATAATGTGCACGATAACAAATGACTTCAAATGGCGAGAAAGCTTCATTTACTGTATCTTTTTCTTTAAACATTTCTTGCATTAATTCCTCTTGCAGTTCTTTCTTTAAAGATGGATGTATGCCCCAATATTGTAATTCCCTATGATGAGAAACTTTCGGCACGAATGGACTTGCTAAATGGAACAAGTCTTCAATTTTTTCACGAACATATTCATCACGATCACGATTCTTATAATCCGCTTCTTTTCGTAATGCCTCAACGATATTCAGCTCTAATTTATCGCGATAGCGTATTTGTAATTCGTCATAGCAATAGCTTAGTATGTGCTCACGATAAAAGTCTTCTACCTTTTTCGATTGAATCTCTTCTGTTTTCGCATCCCGGCAATATTCCCCGTATAAGCTCATATAAATTTCTGCTGATATATCTTTCGGTAATACACCTAAATTTAAATGTTGTTGCATATCTTGCCATATCTTTTCTTGTAACTTCTCTTCCGCTAATACGTATACATTCGTTGGGTTTGTTTTCCCTTCAAATTCTTTGCTTCGTTTTTGAATTTCGAACAATAAATTTTCACGTGTTTCATGTAAATTATCAAAAAACCTTTCCCAATATTGAATCATTTTATTAACCGCTTGATATAGCGATTGATAAACGAGTTCTAATAGCATTTCTTTACGGTATTCGTTTAATTTGTGTACGTACTGCGTTACAATATCTTCAAATTCCTTTTTAAATAAACGCTGCTGGTTATTAATCATTTTTCCGAACCAACCTTGTTGTTGCGCAATTTCTACTCGGCGTACAGCTGTTACCGTTCCATCAATGTTACTCACATTAAATTTCTTATCGTAGTTTTGAATTAAATTACGCTTTTGTTCATTATTTTCATGTAGTCGATTCATTTTTTCCACTAACTGCTTTCGAATTTCATACAACATAAAACGAGCTGCTACTGGATGAACTGGATCTGTTTTCTTTAAAAACCATGTATTTAATTGATATGACTGGCCTTCAGAACCACTCGGTGAAAAACGGTCTGATTCAATCATGTCATATAAAAGTGTCGTTACATGTTCATGTACACGGCTCGGAATCGCATACGCATATAAACGAACCGCATGATCGACCCTTGCTACTTCACCTTTCATTTGTTCCATCATTTTCAGTTTCGCAGCCGAAATTTTACACTCATGCTGCAGACGATTTAATTCCTCGTCTTTTTGTACCGTACGCTGTACATAGCTTTCTACAGCTTCTAAAAACAGTTTAGATTTCGCAACACCAACCTTACCGCCTTCTGCTCCTTCACGCGTTTCATTGTACATTTGTCTATAGAAAATATGAGCCTGCTCTGGACGAGTAGCAAGATGTTCTAAATCTTCTAAATAACTTTTCCCGCGCTCTGGCTTTTCACGCTGCATACCACGTTTTACATCTTGGTCATATCTATGCTTTTTCTCTTGAAACAATTGATCTAAATGAAGCCACGATTCATCTAAACCTTGCACGGCCCATTTTAAAGCACAATATTTTAACACATGCTCATACGGATAAATAATCTTTGCCGTTCCTGCTCCGCAATATCGTCCTTTCCCACTTGATTCTGCTAATTGCTGAATTTGATTATCTTCCTGTGCAAAATGATTTGCGGACATCGGACTAAATAACTGTAAATAAATCGTATTTGCCATTTGCTCCATATAATCTGATAAATTGTGCAGATGGTGTCCATGTAAATTTTCGTAATCATATAAGAAACAATAATTGTACGGTAAATGGTGTTGTTTAATTGTATGATTCGTTCTTCCGTCCTCATCTACTTGATCCGGTCGATACTCTAATTCAATCGTAACCCCGCCGCGTTTTGATAATTCTCCAGTAGAGCCAAGCGTAATAGCATGTAATTCTTTTAACGAGGCATAGCCATTTGCTTGCACCGTTTCAAACTCTTTCGCACTAACCGTTCTCGTCTTCACTAACACATCCGGCATTAGAAATGCACCGCGTATTAAAATGTTGTGATGCTGCAGTTTTTTCCGAAGCATTTCACGTAAATATAATGCAATTTGTAGAAACATTCCTGAACCTGTTCCGCCCGCTAGTGATGTTACGATAATGACACGCACTCCATATTCTGTTTGATCGCTCGTAACTGGAAAAATCTTCTCAATTTCTTGCCAAAAGGACGTGAGTTTATCTTCTTTCATCGCAGCACGTAACGCTAAACGGGAAATAACGCGTAACTGTCCTGCCCCTTCTGTCAGTGGTTTATCAAGTATAGTCGGGTCCATCGGAAACCATTCTGGAATCGTTGGATCTCCTGCAATATACTCCCTAGGCGTTTTGCTCGAACTCGTTTGCGTCTTAAACTTTCGAATATGATCAAATTTACTCAATGTATTCACGTCTGTATCAAATACGTGCATTGCTACCTTTTTTCGACGCTCCTCAGGCAGTCTTTCATATATTTGATGTGTCACAGTACTACCGATTCCACCTAAACCAATTAATATCGTTGGAACTTGTAACGTCATGTGAACCACCTTCCTATTCTTGCTTGTTTGAAAAGAGGAGGGAAAGATAACATTCTCCTCTTCTCCCCACCTACTATTCACACTCGTATTTGTAAATCTCCTTACCATATCCTCTATCAATTACTAAAAGTTCATTTGGATATAGTGTCTTATGTTCCATTCCAACCTCATCCTCTGTTATAAACATCCCATCAATAATCATTCCTACTACTTGTGACTCTTTCGCTACAAATATCGATTTTGATCCTTTCTTCGCTATAAACGTAACGGATTGCACAGTCTTTCTTTCTGCCCTAAACGGAATACCAAAATAATGCTTCCACCATTTATTTTTCAGTAATTCTGGCTCAGATTGATATAACCAATCTTTCGCTACCTCTTGATCCCATTCGTAATACAATAGTGCTTTACGGTGAAATCTCGGACGGACAATCCATCCTAAAACGATTATTCCTACTATTAACAGTAATAAAGTGATAGGAATAACAAACTTAAAAATAAGCGCATACTTTTCATAAAACGGTGCATCTTGAATGTGGAGTTTTATGTTTTTCTTTACTTCTTGTAACTTTGAATCCTGCACTACGATGGTAGCTTCTACGGTGCCGGTATCTGTAAAATTGAACGTGTCGGAGTAATGAGGTCGAGGATAAATATAAATTTGATTACCATGTTGTTTTATTTCATAGTTGATGGATTGTTTAGATGTGACACCAGTAGATTTTAATAGTTTTTTTACAGCCTCTTCTGTCATCGGCTTATCATCTAACTGTGGTTGTATAATAAATGGTTTACTACTCTCTAAATTCGTTACTTTTTCTTCATAATCTTTCGTGACAGTTCGAAGAGATAATTCAGGCTTTTTCGTTGTTTCGATTTTAAATTCTTTCGTCTGTCTGTAAAATCCTTTTATGTTCATATGAACTTTCCCGCGTACTAATCCTTTAGTAAGCTTCGTTTCGTAATAAAATACATGTCTTTTATCGTCCCACTTCATCGCATATTGCTTTCCGCCTATTTCTACTTCTGCCTGAAAGTAAGAAGACTGAACTGGCAACTCAGTAGGTTTTGCTTCAATAACAGCTGTCACACCTTCATACATTTCCTCAACATTTTTTCTATCCTTATCCTCTTTGTCATAAGTAGAAACAGTATAATTAAGCGCCGGTTCGACTAGTACTTGTAACCCTTCTTTCTCAATATCTCGATCCACTTCTATCGTATACGTTCCTGGTTTAATAACTTCTTCATTTTCCGTACTGATATGAACTATATTTCCGAACAATTTCGCTTCACCTGGTGCATGTATGGAAAAAGAAGATTGTAATTGTAATGGTTTAGAAATTTGTGTGACCTGATAATTAGACAAAGAAGGCGATTGTCGCACAAGCGTCATACGTTTTAACGGAAATGGTGTTGTAATCTCTACTTTCTTTCCTACCACTTTCGTTTTCACAATCGATTCAACAGAGGAGAACGGATCACGATTTGCAACTAATGCCGCCACTTGATTGACGCTTTTTACAATACCATCCTCTCCACTAGATGGCATCGTAACTCCATTTATCTCTTTTTTCCATATTTCTTTAAACGTATTTAGTTGTGCCTTTTCTTGCTGTCCTAAATCCTCTTCCATCGTAATTAAAATTGGATGTAACGATATCTTTTTTGCATCCATTTCTTTCTTAAACTGTGCTAACTTTTGTGTAATTTGTTCTTTTCCGCCAATCTTATCTTTCTCTAAATCATTAAATGCCCCGTCAGTTAAGACAATAAGCCAAAATTCACGTTTCCCATCTATATCTGCTTCCTTTTTTATAGATTGCATCGCCGTTTCTACTGCGCTAAACGGAGTATTTAAATACGTTTTCCACGCTCCAATTCCCTCAATTTCCGTTTGTCTCTTATCCTTCGTTAACGAAATGTTTAATGGATCATTCGGCTTGCTCATTGGAACGTAAGAAAATTTATCTTTTTCATCTAATAGCGCAACTAAACTTTGCAAAGCATAATTGGCATATTTCCAGCGATCGTTATTTCTCATGCTGCCCGAATCATCATATACAAGTGAAACGACCCTTTCCTTTGCCTCCTCTCCTTTTGCAAAAGTCCAAAAAGGATGTAACCATATAAATAGAAACAACATGAATGTGGCACAAATTCGAATTTTCATGATGAGGCTTCGCCACCTTTGTAGACAAATTCCTATGTTTAAATTTATGAGAGGATACAAGATATATGACTTGTATTTTAGGACAACGAACACAGCATAACTTTATTATGTAAACAGTTATAAAAGCTGAATATGATTCCTTCTAGCGTTTTCTATCCGATACTATAAGTAAAAAAGCCTGTTTAAGCTCTACACTTAAAACAGACTTTTCCTACTTTTTATTTTAAAAACACATAGCAAAAAGTTTGATTTTTGAATTAACACATCACTTCTATTGTAAATCCACCAGGTGCTTCCACGTCAACTACCCCCACTGAGATAAAGCCTTTCAGTAGGGGCTTGAGTTCGAACACTAGGTCTTTTCGTCTATCGCTAGACAGTTTGACGCTCTAGCATTCATGCTACCCTACGGTAACACCCCAAGTATGTTTTTGGTTGGTACTGACAAAGAACGATTGTTTTCCCACTTGCACCACCCTTTCGAAAAAGAGCAGTTCTCCCTTGTGGAAGAAGCCACCACTCAGATGACTCCGGCGTGTGCTACAAGCCCCGACAAGTCGCGTACACATGGATGGTTGACGCACCCACTAAGCTATGCGCGAAGTAACAGCCTTACGTTTTTTCACTTCTAATAGAATCGGCGTTTTCACTTTCAGATTGTCATCCAATTCTACAACTCCTGATTTTTTCAATATATTCAGCGCACCATTAATATCAGCATGGATACATGTTCCTGCTTTACTTTGATACAGACCACGCGTAATTCGTTTGCCACTAAAGCGATACTGCGTCTTATCATCCTTAGACCAAACCGGAACCGGATCTTTATCAAGAAAACTAGCTTTTGAAGTATAGCTTTCTTCTTGTTTAAAAAAGCGAATGCCTTCTTTTACACATTTATTCTCAATCGCTGCAATCAATTTCTGAAATGGGATTTGAACAAACTTTTGATTATTCTTTTTCCCCATATGAGATTTTTGTTTCCAACCAGCGTTATACCCTATAACAATCGTATCTATATCGAATTCTTTCACTTTTTTGAACAATAGGCCCACAGTTTGTGCAATGTAACCGTTTATTTGTCTTTCTCGTTTATGCCAAAGTGCAGCGATTTTATTCGTTACAATACGTTTTGCAATTCCATTGTCCATATTTTTCTGTTGGAGGTTACATATCATTTTGTTGAAGTACTGGTTTATGGATTTTAGTTTTTTTCCATCAATTAAGAAGGCATCACCTGTATTGGTTACGCAACTTACTAATCTGTCTACACCTAAATCGCAACTCAAAGCGTTACTCGTAGTCGTGGGTGGTTTCTTCATTTGAGAAACGTGCATTTCATATGTATAATGCACCTCAAAGAACCGACCTTTTTGCTTCGGTACAATCTCAATGTAGGAGATGTTTTTATTTCTTAAATTTTTTGGCATACGTATTTTAATAGAACCGAATTTTTTTCTAAATGCAACATTCATCGGAATCATCCAATACCCGTTCTCATCCACTTTTGGCACTTGATAGATTTCAATAATTCGTTTGTCAGTGGAACGAGAATAATTCGGAAACTTCGGACGACCTGTGAACTTCTCGGGATTTTTCTTCCACTGTTCCAATGCCTTAAAAAAGCTCTTCCCTTCTGTAAATAAGGCTCTACGAATCGCTTGAACAGAGTTTGATTGAATGCCCGAGTAGTTCATATCATTTTGCATGGCAGTGTCCACTTCTTTGACAGTAGCCATCCTGTTATGATTCAAGTAACTTTGTTTCATCGTGTACAATCCAACATTTCGCAACGCTTTTGAACTATGCGACATACGCTGAAGTAAACGAAATTCTTTTGCAGTCAGACAAGCTCGTCCGATATTCTGTTTCTGCGTGAATCGTTGCATCGTTTCTCTTTTCTTTTGTTTCCGTAATACTTTCACTGCTTTCTTTCTAGCCATTGTTTTCACCACCTTTCTTAGAAGGAGTATTAAAATTATTTTTGACAAATTAATATTTAGAAAGAAATGGAACAAGTAGCGGAATGAGAATCATTATCTAATTTCGTTGTCTTACAATCTATTTCCTCTTTATCTACATGATATCGTAAGAAAAAAAGAAACAAACATTCGTCCTCAAATATTATTATGAGCGAAACAAAAGAGTTCAGCCTACCTGCTGACGGCAATTCATCTCCACCTGAATTGTTGGGTTTCACCCGTAATACAAATCAGATGGAGTCTTCTTTCCGAAAGGATAAACCCATCATTATCACGCATAACTGCAAAGCCATTTCCCCTTGTTCCGCTACAAGTTAAGCCAAAATACTTTTCTAAAAACTCTCTAGCTGCTGTTACATCTGTAACTGTTAAATTAAGATGTTTAATTCCCAATCCTTCACCTTCTTTCTTAATTTTCTAATATTTTATCATATAAAGTGAAACTTGAATCAGTGGGAGTTTTGTTCATTTCCCACTGATTATTAGCCCTCACCAATCGGGCTTTTACGGGCAGTTAATCCTCTACCTAACTTCTTTGCTTCCGCTGAATTTTGAGGTGAGGGGCTTACTGCCCACAAATAGCGGGACAATTAAAAAACACGCCTTTCACAGCGTGTTTCATTTCTTCACATACACTTCAACAATTGGATTATCTTTATGATCCGCATGCAAACGTATATTCTCTTCACTTGTACTATAAATACTAGCTAATAACATAATCGTTAGCACATTAGGAGTTTTTGCATCGCTCCCGTATTTCCTTTCCAGTGCTTCCTTATATTCAAAATCCAAATCCCCTTGCACATATGTATACACTTCAAAACCGTCTTCTAAATTGCAAACTACTGTATCAATAATATCTGCCCCTACTTGTTTCTTCATTTCCTCTCGCAATGCTTCAATAAACTCTTCCCATGATACTTCGTATGTCTGAAACTGATCTGTAGATTTCATGCCTTTTCCTCCTTATATATCCTCTTCCTATATTTCCCCTTTCCTATAACAATTATGATAGATAGGGCATTCGTACAAGCCGCACTTGTCCCCTTTACATATCGTATTACTGTAATGCGGAAGGAGAAGAAACATGCATAGACAAAAATGTTATGATACGTGCCGACGTTATTTCGGTAAAGTTGTTCGAATTGAAGACATTGATGGTCGTATTCATTTAGGTAAAATAATCGATGTGACAAAAGATTCCGTATGGATTGAGCCCATGCAACAGCATTCATCTTTTGATACAGGATTCGGATACTATGACGCATATGCAAACGGTGGCTGTGACCTTTGCGGTGGCCTTAGTAGATGTGACAGCTGTGGATTCGGTTGCGGCGGTGGATTCAGTGGTTGCGGTTGTGGTGGTCGAGGTTGTGGTAATTGTGATGGCGGCGGTTGTGGCTGGGGCGGCGGTTGCGGCTGGGGTGTTGAACTCGGATTTGGTTTTATCTTCGGAATTACATTAGCTGCATTATTTTTCATTTAATATAAGTAAAGAGTTGACTATTTTTAGCCAACTCTTTTTCTTCATTTTTCACATATAAAAATACGATGCCCTAAAATGTGTTGGTACATAAGCCTTATATTTTCATGTTGCACCCATGCCTCATATAACTCATTCGGAATAAATTGTGATACATTCCATTCCGGCTCTTCTATATAAGCAGTGATTGTTTCTGCAATTGTACCACCGCCAGCAATAGTAACCCGCTTAAAATTTGCTTTCTGAAATAATTGTACCCACTCGCTCTCAGTTAATAGTTCTTTCATCCCGTATAATTGAGCGATTTTTTCTTCCTCTTCCCTCCCAATGTGGGCATTAATAATCATTTCAATTACAACTAACTTTCCGTCCTTCTGTAATACACGATAGCACTCCGAGATAACCCTTGCTTTCTCTGTAAAAGCAAGTATCGATTCTCCGAGTACGAACTCAAATGAATCATGTAAACAAGGTAATTGCTCTACATTTCCTTCAATTAATTGAATGTCCAGTCCTTCAAACAACCATCTATCTTTCGCCTTTTGAATCATAATTTCATTCTTTTCAACCGCCGTTACTTTATAACCACACTCTTTTGTCATATACGCTGCTGTTTTCCCCGTACCGCAGCCGAGTTCAAGGACATTTGCTCCATATCTAAAAGGCAATTGTGCTAACAGTTGTTTTGTTAACGTAAAACCACCAGGATGAGCACTCCCTATTCCATAATAAGCTAGGAAATCGATGTATGTGTTTCGTTTCATAAAATTCTCCTTTAAATTTTCTATAATACATATATTCACCCATCCATAATTAGTGCACATAAAAAAGCATTCCCAAGTGCGATACCGCAACTTGAAAATGCTCTTCTCTTTTTTATTTCTCTTCAATATACGCCCATTTAAAGCTATATTCCGGACTAATATTATGTTTCACAATTCCCTTTACATTCGGTTTCATAACATATGATTTAGCACTTTGATATAAAGGTACAAGTGCTACATCTTCCTCAAGTAACAATTTCTCTGCCTTCCCTAATTCTGTCCAACGTTTTTTTGCATCAGCCATCCATTCTGTCTTACTTTTATTAATAACGTCATCATATTTTGAATTTGAGTAGCTCATCTGGTTTTGCGAATTTTTTGTTTCAAACATATCAAGGTATGTCATTGGATCCGCATAATCTGGATTCCAGCCACCATATGAAAAATCATAATCTTGGTCTGATTCTAATTTTAGTTTTTGCTTAAATGGTTGCAACTTAATATTTACTGTCACACCTTTTAAATTCTTTTCAACTTGATCTTTTACATACTCCCCAACTTTTTTCGCATTACCAGTATCATAATTTAAAAGTTCAATTGTCACTTGATCTTTTCCAAGTTCTTTTTTCGCTTCTTCCCATGCTGCTGCTGCCTTTTTGGAGTCTTGTTTTAAACCATTCTTAAACGTTTCTGCGAAATCTTTACCGTCTGGTCCACTTGCTAAACCTTTTGGTACTAAGTAATCCACTGGTTTTGAACCATCATTTAAAATAACATTCGTTAAAGCTTTCTTATCAATTGATAATGCAATTGCTTCACGTAGTTTTTTGCTCTTTAACGGTGTATCTTGCCCACCACGTTTTTGATTTAGACGTAAGTAAAACGTACTTGTTTCCGAATATGCGCCAAACTCTTCTTTATTATTTCTATACTTATCAACAAATTCACCTGATAAAAGCGCGAAATCAATCGCACCTGTATCATATAAGTTCACTCTAGTAGCTGGTTCTTTTACTACACTATAATTGATTTCTTCTAGCTTCACAGTCTTTTTGTCCCAATACTGCTCATTTTTCTTTAATTTCCAGCCTTGCTCATGCTTCCAATCAGTAAGCACAAATGGACCATTATAAAGTGTTGTATCAGACTCTAAACCAAATTTATTCCCTTTTTCTTTCACGAACTTTTCATTTAATGGATAGTATGACGCAAATGCCATTAAGTTCAAGAAATATGGTACTGGTCTTTCTAGTTCTACTTCAAGCGTATAATCATCTACCGCTTTTACACCTAATGTCGAAACTTCTCCTTTTCCTTGATTAATCGCTTCTGCATTTTTAAGATAGTAAGCAATAAATGCATACTCAGCAGCTGTTTTTGGATCTACTAGACGTTGCCATGCAAATACGAAATCTTTCGCTGTTACAGGATCACCATTTGACCATTTTGCATCTTTCCGTAATTTAAATGTATATTTTTTGCCATCCTCGCTTTTTGTGCTAGATTCCGCTACAGCTGGGATTGGCTTATTATCTTTATCAAGGCGATATAAACCTTCCATTGTATTCCCTAAAATTTGTGAGCCAAGTGTATCTGTATTTTTTGAAGTATCCATCGTCGGAATTTCATTCGTTTCTGTACGATTTAACACTTGCTTTGCTGCATATTTAATATCAGATTTCTTCTCTTCCCCACCATTATTAGACGTTGTAGTCGTTTTTTTCTCCCCACCAGAAGATCCAGAACATGCCGTTAAAGCCATACTCATTGCTAAAACTGGCGCTACAACCGCCGTAAACTTTTTCATCTTTTTCTTCATTTTTGTACCCTCCCCAATTTATATGTACGAAACTAACTTTGAGAGATTTTTCTATGAACTTAGTTATTAATACCTTTTCACTAATTAACATCCTGTTAATTATCCTCATTTTTGAAGTTTCACTTATTTTATTTTTATAGTAACTAAGTATTTTACTATTACTACTATACGAATTCTCCCCCATCTACTATATGTCAGTACCACTTTTCTTATTCTTCTCTATTTAATTTAATAGAAAAAGAGCGTGTTAAAGGTAATTATCTTTTAACACGCTCCTTTTTATTATTTCCCTTCCGTTACATAAGCCCACTTAAAGCTATACTCTGGACTAATGTTATGTTTCACAATGCCTTTTACATTCGGTTTCATTACATATGCTCTACCTGTTTGATATAAAGGTACCATTCCTGCATCTTCTTCAAGTAATAATTTTTCTGCTTTCCCTAACGTTTCCCAACGCTTCTTCGCATCAGACATTAATTCATTCCCTGCTTTTTTCACCATTTCATCATATTTTGGATTCGAATAACTCATTTGGTTATATGGGCTCTTCGATTCGAACATATCAATAAATGTCATTGGATCCGCATAGTCCGGACTCCAACCAGCAAATGAAATTTCATAATCTTGTGCCGATTCTAATTTTAGTTTTTGTTTGAACGGCTGAATTTTCGTATTAACCGTTACACCTTTTAAGTTTTTCTCAATTTGATCTTTAAAGTAGTCAGCAATTTTTTTCGCTGTTCCATCATCATAGCTTAGTAATTCAATTGTAACTTGATCTTTACCAAGCTCTTTTTTCGCTTCTTCCCAAGCTGCTGCACCTTTTTTCGGGTTATATTTCAGACCATTTTTAAATGTATCTTGGTAATCTTTACCATCAGGTCCTGTCGCAAGCCCTTTTGGAACCAATTGATCTGTTGCTTTTGAACCGTTATTTAAAATAACGTTTGCTAAACCTTTTT
Organism: Bacillus cereus group sp. BcHK124; assembly: GCF_027712065.1. Taxonomy (NCBI): domain Bacteria; kingdom Bacillati; phylum Bacillota; class Bacilli; order Caryophanales; family Bacillaceae; genus Bacillus; species Bacillus cereus group sp. BcHK124. The sequence goes on along the minus strand of NZ_JAQFPJ010000008.1, from coordinate 84,026 downwards.
TATCAATTGATAATGCGATTGCTTCCCGTAGTTTTTTACTCTTTAACGGTGTGTCTTGTCCATTACGTTTTTGATTTAAACGTAAGAAGAATGTACTTGCTTCTGAGTACTCACCATACTCTTCTTTGTTCGATTTATATTTATCAACAAATTCTCCTGATAATAGTGTGAAATCAATTGATCCTGTATCATATAAGTTTACTTTCGTCGCAACTTCTTTTACTACACTATAGTTAATTTCTTCTAATTTTACAGTCTTATTATCCCAATACTTATCATTTTTCTTTAGCTGCCATCCTTGTTCATGTTTCCATGAAGACATAACGAACGGCCCGTTATACAACGTTGTATCTGCTTCTAAACCGTACTTATCACCTTTTTCTTTTACAAACTTCTCATTTAACGGGTAGTATGATGGGAATGCTACTAAGTTTAAGAAATACGGTACTGGCTTTTCTAATTCTACTTCTAGCGTATAATCATCTACCGCTTTTGCTCCTAAATCTGTTAGAGGTTTTTCACCTTTATTAATTGCTTCTGCATTTTTAATATAGTAAGCAATAAACGCATATTCTGCTGCTGTATTTTTATCCAGTAAGCGCTGCCATGCATATACAAAATCTTTCGCTGTTACTGGATCACCATTTGACCATTTTGCATCTTTCCGTAATTTAAATGTATATTTTTTGCCATCCTCGCTCTTCGTACTAGATTCCGCTGCAGCTGGGATTGGCTTATTATCTTTATCAAGACGATATAATCCTTCCATCGTATTTCCTAAAATTTGTGCCCCTAACGTATCAGTAGATTTAGAAGTATCCATCGTCGGAATTTCTTGGTTTTCTGTACGATTTAACACTTGCTTCGCTGCGTATTTAATTTCGGATTTTTTCTCGTCCCCACCACCACTAGACGTCGTAGTTGTTTTCTTCTCCCCACCAGATCCAGAACACGCTGTTAACGCCATACTCATTGCTAAAACTGGCGCTACAACTGCCGTGAACTTTTTCATCTTTTTCTTCATTTTTATACCCTCCCCAATTATATGTACGAAACTCATTTTGAGAGATTTTCTAATAACTAGTTATCAGAAAATTCTTATTAATTAATATTCTACTAATTTTTCTGGTTTTGTAAAGTTATTTTTAAAATATTCTAAAAATTATTTTTTTGTAATAGTAAAAGACATTTTTCACAGTTGTTACTATACAAATTATCTATCGGTTCATTTACATTTAATCTCATAATAAAAGAGCATTCCAAAAGTCAATAGTCTACTTTTGGAATGCTCTATCATTTTATCTTTCTATCGTGGACAACGAGATTCTTACTACAAAATAAGCTAAGAAACTTGTATGCATCCACTTCAAGATAGTATTATTCTTTAAAATTATTTCCCATCTTTTTCAGTCATATATGCCCACTTGAAGCTATACTCTGGGCTAATGTTATGGTGAACGATGCCTTTTGCATTTGGTTTTTGAACGTATGCATCACCACGTTGATATAAAGGTACAAGTGCTACATCTTGCTCAAGAAGTAATTTCTCAGCTTTTCCTAGCTCTTCCCAACGTTTCTTCGCATCACCCATTAATTCTCCGCCAGCTTTTTTGATCATATCATCATATTTCGGATCAGCGAAGCTCATTTGGTTATGAGAATGATTAGACTGGAACATATCTAAGAATGTCATTGGGTCAGCGTAGTCAGGTCCCCAACCAGCATATGATAAATCATAATCTTGCTCTGTTTCTAATTTCAGTTTTTGTTTGAATGGTTGAAGTTTAATATTAACAGTTACACCTTTTAAGTTTTTCTCAATTTGATCTTTTACATATTCCCCAACTTTTTTCGCATTACCAGTGTCATAGTTTAATAACTCAATTGTAACTTGGTCTTTTCCAAGCTCTTTTTTCGCTTCTTCCCATGCAGCTGCTGCTTTTTTCGCATCTGGTTTAATACCATTTTTAAATGTTTCTTGGAAGTCTTTACCGTCTGGTCCAGTCGCTAATCCTTTTGGTACTAAGAAGTCCGCAGGCTTAGATCCATCATTTAAAATAACATTTGATAAATTCTTTTTATCAATTGATAATGCAATTGCTTCACGTAATTTTTGGCTCTTTAACGGTGTATCTTGCCCGCCACGTTTTTGGTTCATACGTAAGAAGTAAGTACTTACTTGTGAGTATGTGCCAAACTCTTCTTTATTGTTTCTATACTTATCAACGAATTCACCCGATAATAGCGCGAAGTCAATTGCATTTGTATCATATAAGTTTACTCTTGTCGCTACTTCTTTTACTACACTATAGTTAATTTCGTCTAGTTTTACAGTCTTTTTATCCCAATATTGATCGTTTTTCTTTAGTTTCCAGCCTTGCTCATGCTTCCAATCAGTAAGAACGAACGGTCCGTTATATACTGTCGTATCAGACTCTAAACCGAATTTATCCCCTTTTTCTGTTACAAATTTCTCATTTAACGGATAGTACGATGGGAATGCTACTAAGTTTAAGAAGTATGGCACTGCTTGTTCTAATTCAACTTCTAAAGTAAGATCGTCTACTGCCTTTACTCCTAGTTCCGTTACAGGTTTTTCGCCTTTATTAACCGCTTCTGCATTTTTAATTGGGAATGCGATAAATGCATACTCAGCAGCTGTTTTTGGATCTAGTAAACGTTGCCATGCATATACGAAATCTTTCGCTGTTACAGGATCACCATTTGACCATTTTGCATCTTTACGTAATTTGAATGTATATTTTTTACCATCCTCACTCTTCGTGCTTGATTCTGCCGCAGCTGGGATTGGTTTGTTATCTTTATCTAATCGATATAAACCTTCCATCGTGTTCCCTAAAATTTGAGAACCTAATGTATCTGTATTTTTAGAAGTATCCATTGTTGGAATCTCATTTGTTTCAGTACGATTTAGTACTTGTTTCGCTGCTAATTTTTCTTCTGATTTGCTATCTCCGCCTGAGCTAGAATTTGTGCTTGTCTTCTTATCTCCACCTGATGTAGAACATGCTGTTAATGCCATACTCATTGCTAAAACTGGTGCTACAACTGCTGTTAGTTTTTTCATTTTTTTCTTTTTCACTTTCTGTACCCTCCCTAATTCTTAACGCTCTCATTTAAGAATTTTCTGATAATTCTGTTTTTCTTTATATATTTATCAGAAGATTCTTATTAACTATTATTCTACTAATTTTTTGAGTTTTGTAAAGTGTTATTATTGAAAATTTTTAAAAAATTATTTTATTACAGTAATATTCATAAAAATTCCATAATCTTTCGAAACACTATATCTTATTGAATCTTATGTATTGATTTAATAGTCTTTATGTCCTTTCACTATAAAACACTTGTAAATTATTGTTAGTAAATAATGTATATCGTAACAAACCTCTTTTCTACAAAAATAAAAAAGTCAGCTTTGCTGACTTTTTACCCGGCCATTTTTTCTCTTTTCATTTCCTCTACTACTTTCATATACTTCTCGTTATCAAATTCATTTTCACTTTTTGCAACAACTACAGTCGCAATACCGTTACCAATTAAATTAACGATAGCACGTGCTTCTGACATGAAACGATCTACACCAAGTAATAGCGCTAACCCTTCTAGTGGGATAACATTCATCGCTGACAAAGTAGAGGCTAATACAATAAATCCCCCGCCTGTTACTGCCGCTGCTCCTTTAGATGTAACTAATAAAATAGCTATTATAGTTAATTGTTGACCTAGTGAAAGGTCGACGTGAAAGACTTGCGCTAAAAATATAGTAGCCATGGATAAATAAATTGTTGTTCCATCTAAATTAAAAGAGTACCCCGTCGGAATGACTAAACCTACTACCGGCTTCGAACATCCGAAGTCTTCCATCTTTGTCATCATTCGCGGCAATACTGATTCTGATGATGATGTCCCAAGAACAATAAGTAATTCTTCTTTAATATGCGCTAAATATTTCCACAAACTAAATTTGTACAGTTTACAAATAAAATTTAAAACAATAAAAACAAATAATGCCATTGTCGCATATACACAAATCATTAATTTACCAAGTGGAATAAGTGTACTTAAACCATATTTGCCAATTGTAAACGCCATCCCGCCGAATGCTCCAATCGGTGCTAATTTCATTACAATTGATAAAATGTTAAAAAATACTTTCGATAATCTTTCAAAAAAATCGATTACCGGTTGTCCATTTTTCCCTAACATCGTTAACCCAGCACCGAATAAAATGGAGAAGAACAGCACTTGTAAAATATCACCTTTTGCAAATGCTTCAAACATGTTAGACGGTACAATATGTAAAAAGAAATCCACCCACTTCATTTCTTGCCCGCTTTGTACATATTGCGAAACATCTCCGCCCTTTAGCTTTGAGGGATCTAATCCATCTCCGGGACGTACAACATTCGCTATGATGATACCAATAATTAAAGCCGCAGTTGTAACAATTTCAAAATATAATAATGCCTTACCACCAACACGACCTACCTTTTTCATACTTCCCATACTTGCAATACCAAGCACAATTGTTAAAAAGATAATCGGTGCAATAACCATTTTAATCATATTGATGAACGTTTCACCAATTGGCTTCATCTCTTGTCCAACACTCGGCCAAATAGCTCCTACTGCAATACCACAAATAATGGCCACAATAACTTGAAATGTTAAATTCTTTACGATTCTCATTTTTGATACTCCCCTGCTTCTTTCATTTCTCCCATACTTTTTCAATAATTGCTAATGATATATTCTATGTAATAGCCCCCCTGTTATGTAACTTAAACTACAATTTTATGTTACACTATTATCTTAAATTCGGAAATAGTATATAACATTAATGAATAAAGTACATACTATTAAACGTAATAAAAAAGCAGACATTACATCTGCTTTAATTTTCCTCAATCTGTTTTTCACTTAATCCTAAATGTGTTCTAAGCGTATTACTCAAACTCTGCAAATCTTTTTTATTAGGATTATAATAATATACACGTTGCCCATTTGGACCATTAGGTAAGTATAAATCATCACCTGCTAATTGAATTTTTTCAATCGAACAATTTAAACCGTATTTATAAAAAGATAAAATATCATCCATTACTAAATTTGTTTTAAAATCACCATCAACCGCCTCGACTATTTTTTCTAGCTTCGTAATTGATCCTACACTTTTTAATTTACTTAAAATCGCCTCAATAACAAGTTGTTGGCGCTGTCCTCTCATTGCATCACTATCAATATGGCGCGTTCTTGCTAAGGCAAGCGCTTCTTCCCCTGTTAATTTTTGTAGTCCTTTTTTCAAATGGATCGCGTCAGGTTCATCTTTACTATTTTGCTCCGTAAATTCAACTGGGACATCTACTTCAATCCCATCTAATCCATCAACAATTTTAGTAAATGAATTAAAATTAAACTTTACAAAATAATCAACAGGCACTTGTAATAACTTTTCTACCGCTTCCACTGAAGCTTGCGGCCCTCCATCTTTACCATTTTTAACGAAACCACTTCCATATGCATGCGTTATTTTATCTTTTTTCTTTTCAACCGGAACATATGTGTATGTATCACGTGGTATACTCGTTAATTTCACAGTCTTATCATCTTTATTAAAAGTAGCTAACAGTAGTGCATCTGTATGAAATGCACCATTATACTCCTTTTGTCGTTCTTGATTTTCATCAATTCCCATAATTAAAAGTGAAACATTATTCGTAATCGGTTTTACAGTTTCCTCACGTAAATTTGATTTTTCACCACGTGCTAAATTAACATTTGATTTTTGTACGAGATTAGAAGTTTTCATATATACGTAAGTACCATATCCAAATCCGCAAAATAGTAATATCGCTAACAATACACTTATTATCGTTGTCTTTTTATATTTTCGTTTATTTTTCTGTTCTCTTGAAGAAGAATGATTCTCCATATAGTTTCCTCCGTTTTCTATTCATCTAATATATTTTTCAATTTTTCATACTTAGCGCTATCCTTTTGAAATGCATTCTCTTTCAACCCTTTGTTTATTTGTATCCATTCAGTCGTAATCGAATATTGAATCATACCTTCGTGGAAACTAAGGAATTTTAGCATAATCCCTGTATTTTTCTCTACAACCATTTCAAATTTCCCTCGTAAATCTTCAGATGTACTTACAGGCATTTCTATATTTATTGTCCCTTCTATTTTGTAGCAATCAAGTCCAAGATACTTCGCTTCTTTATAATTCCAATCTTTATATCGAATTAATAGATCGGCAAATTCGGATTGAATACTATACTTCGCGAATCCCACATATTCATCATCATATCTTTTTTTCTCACCTGATTTTCTCAATAACCTTTCCGTAGGATTTAATTTTAATAGTTCATAGTTTCTTTCTTTCGGGCTCCATTTTGTTTCTTTGTATGTATACTTCTCGTCATCAAACTCTTTTTTCTTGCCCTCGTTATATATAATGGTTCGTTTTTTCGCTAGTTTATCTTCTTTCGAAGAGATACCTCTTTGTTGCTCCGTATCAATCGCATATTTGTATGTTGTAGCAATCCTTGAAGAACTAGAATATTCCTCAAATTGTCCTGAAATATTATTAAAATGATCAATAGAATCTAGCATCTTTTCATGAATCTTTTCTTTATCTGGATAATTTGCATTCGCTTTTATTTCCTCTTCGTTTTCGTAATCAGAAAATGCCTTTTTCTTTACATATTCAAACACTCCGCCGTTTTGAGCAAAAATTTGATCAGAAAACTCCGACATAGACACAATGGAAAGTGCTAGAACCGCAGCACTTATAGCCATCATATAAACTCTGTAACCTTTCTTTTTTACCGGGAGATTATGTAGTGTACAATTGATCTTTTCATTTAACTCTGGTGGCACTATAACACTCTCTTCTTTTATTCTCTTTTTTAATTTCTCATCAAATATTTTTTCATTATCCATCCTTTGCACCCCCTATTCCATCTTTAATCGTTTCTGTAGTTGTTCCCTCGCACGTGCCAATCTCGATTTCACTGTTCCTTTTGGTACTTCTAAAAGCTTCGCTATACTCTCTTGATTCATATCTTCATAATAATAAAGCACCGTAACAGCTCTTAACTCTTCATGTAACGATTGAATCGCATTACACAAATCTATATCTTCATACTGATCGCACGCACTCATATTGTAATCATTCTCTTCTGTCACAATTATCTTTTTATACGTTCTAATAATGTTATTACATTCATTCATTAAAATTCGAATCAACCAAGTTTGAAAAAACTCTTCTTTCTTTAATTTTTTTATATTTTCATAGGCTTTTAAAATTGTTGTTTGTATCGCATCCTCTATATTTGTCTCATCACGTAACATAGCCTTTGCAATACGATACATCTTTACTTTTTCTGTATGTATAAGCCTCATAAATGCTTCATGATCACCTTTTTTCGCTAAAGAAACATCGGTTTCTTCTTTTACAAGCATTTTATATAAAGGGATTACTTTCACAATTGCTCCTCCTGTTTCATCCTCACTTCAAATTTAACTTTACATGTATTAGACGGATGAGCCTAGAAAAAGGTTCATTTTTTTGAATATTTTCATAAAAAAAGGTAAACATTTTTCATGTTTACCTTTACTTAGATGTAATTCTAAGGAAATACCCATCTGGATCCACAATTTTAAATCCTCTCATCTCCCATGGATAAGTTTGAATTTCTTCTTGTATTGTGCACCGATTCTCTTTACAACGTTCATATACTTCTTCAATCCGATTGACAACAATAATTAGTTCAAAGCCATTCCCCTTCATCTCTTTTCGATTGTAAAAATAGTGATTTTCATTCAATCTTGAATCACTAACTAGTAATAAAGAAAACTGGTCGAAATTAAAACGTGCTGCATGCATATTTCGTTTATACAACTTTAAACCAATTACTTCTTCATAGAACAATAATGACTTTTCTATATCATTTACATATAGCTGCACCCGGAATAAATGATCCACTAGTTTCCTCCTCATCAAAAAAAGTCCACTCATATAGTGGACTTTCTACTCTATAACGGTAAATCCCTCTTTCTAAACACCACAATTGCTGCTATAAAAATACAAAGTGCTCCCGCAGTTAAACCTATACTTACCGGCCATATATTATACGTTCCCTCAGCAATTTCTTTTGGACGAAACAATGTAAATAATGATAGGTTTTTCATCCATTCTAACTTATCACTTAACTTCCCTACCATATCCAGCACGAAAAATAAGATCGTTAAACTTGCTGAATAACTTAATGCCTTTCTTTCGTCATTACATATACAAGAAAAGAAAAATGAATAAGCACTAACGACTAAAAATATGAGCCCTCCTACTATATTTATCTTCAAGAATAATTCTTTAATTAAGTTATTATCTTGTAAAAACCATTCCGCACCTACTATGCCCGCTACATACGTAACAACTACAATGATCGATAGTCCCAATATGAGAACAGCGGCTTGCGTGATTGCAATTCGTACTCTAGATACAGGCGTTGCCAGCAAGTATGCCATTGCTCCTTTATCTACATGCCGTGCAATTAAATGTGTTGCAACTGTTACACAAAAAATCGTTAAAATAATAATAAACAATAGACTATAATATTCGCCAGCTAAAAAATCCATTACGTTTTGAATCGGACTTTCCATACCAACGATTTTTTTCATACTATCAGGCATAGCACTTATTAATTCATTTAAACCTTTCGCTGATACCATTGAAGGGAAGATCCAAATTAACAACCATAAATAAAGTGCAGCACCCATAGCATAACTTAAAATACTTTTTTGCGCTTCTTTCAAACTAGCTAAAAACAATTGCTTATTCATGCTTTACCCCTTCTTTCTTATCGTAATAATGCATAAATAAATGTTCTAAATCCATTGCTCTCGTTTGAAGTGCCGTTACATTATAGTTTGAAAGTATTTGTAAAACAGTTTGATAATTTCCTTGTACAATAATAGATGCCGCTCTACCTTTCACCGCTTCAAATTGTAAATTACATTGCGCGAGAGAGGCAATCTCTTCCTCTGATGATACAGTTACATCTATCACCTGTCGTCTCATACTTTGTAAATCATGAATATTTTCAACCGTTACAAGGCGCCCATCTTTAATAATCGCTACTCGGTCACATGTACGCTCAATTTCAGTGAAAATATGTGAAGACATAAGAATTGTTTTTCCTCTTTGCTTTTCCTCTACTATTAAATCTATAAACACTTGCTGCATAAGTGGATCAAGTCCTGATGTCGGTTCATCTAAAATTAACACCTCTGGATCATGCATAAATGCAGCGACAATCCCTACTTTTTGCTTCATTCCTTTAGACATTTTTCGAATTGGTGTTTTCACATCAAATTGAAGACGTTCTATTAATTCATCTCGTCTTTTCGTATCCTTTAGCCCACGCATTCCTTGCATTAACTTCAAAAACTCTAATCCGTTCATTCCTTCAATAAAAGAGATTTCTCCTGGTAGATAGCCAACTTCTCTTTGAATTTTCGCTGCTTCATTCCAACAATCCAATCCAAAAATTGTCGCTTTACCATCTGTCGGTTTTATAAACCCCATTAAATTACGAATTGTTGTGGATTTCCCGGCACCATTTGGTCCTAAGTAACCGAATACTTCCCCTTCTTTCACTTCAAATGTAATATGAAACAAACCTTTTCCATTTGAAAATTTTTTTGTGACATTTTGAACTGAAATCATAATTCCACCTCATTTTTTGAAATATTTAATATGTGATATTTCAAAATTATTGTACTCCTCCTCTTTCATATTCGCAACAACTTTTTGAAATATTTATATGTCCATATTTCAAAATTATTGTTTTCCATTATTTTTTCTTGTATATTTTAATTGAGGTGATTGCATTGAACGGCTTTGAAAAAGTGAAAGAAAAGAAAAAACGTGCTATTAAAGAGGCAGCCTTCTTATTATTTTCAGAACGCGGATTTAATGAAGTGAAAATAGAACATATTGCAAAAGAAGCAAACGTTTCTCAAGTTACCATTTATAATCATTTCGGAAGTAAAGATGCGTTATTTCGAGAGCTTATACAAGAATTTATTATATCTGAATTTCAATATTATAAAGATCTTGCAGCGGAAAAATTACCTTTTCATGATATGATGCAAAAAATGATTGTAAGAAAAATGAATACTGGTGGGTTATTTCAGCCGGATATGTTACTACAAATGATGCAAAGAGATGAAGAGCTCCGAGAGTTTATTTATAGTTATCAAAACGAAAAAATTTTGCCTTGGTATTTAGAAATATTAGAACAAGCACAGCAAAAAAATGAAATTAATCCCCACCTTACTAAAGAAATGATGTTACTTTACATTCAAATGTTCACTAAATTAGGGGATGATTTCGGAGCACAACTTCTTGAAAGAGATCGTGAAAAACATATACAAGATATCGTTACGATGTTCTTTTATGGACTGTCCGTCCCAGAAAAATAATTGTATCTAAAGAACAAATAAAATCAACAAAAAGCCCTTTGATATTTAAATCTCAAGGGCTTTTTCATGTCAAATAAATGGCTAAAACTAACTTTATCTTAAAGAAGTGAAATGCTGCTTTATAGATAACACCTTATTATAGATTAACTCTTTTAGCATAACAGGCTGAATTGAGATAATCGTTTCACCGAAATTCAGAAAATAGTTCGAGATAAAATCAACTTCTTGTTTATTGAAATAGCCTGTTATAATATAATGTTCATTTTCTTTTTGTATCCTCATGGAAGGATAATTCTCTTTATCAAAAATGTCTTTTCCTCTTTGATTAACAATGACAATAAAATCAATTGCATCAGGTTTTCTGTGAAAAGTAGCAAGATAATTTAATAATTCCTCAAGATTTTTTGGCTTCGTATTACTTGTTTCCACAATAGAAAGAATTTTATCACATCTAATTATTTGAACATTATTTGTCTCAAAATTAAAGATTTTAGCATACCACTGGCCAAATTTAGATTCTATTCGAATAAATTGTGCAATCAAGGCTTTCTCCACATCTTTTTTTAAATATGTTAAATGATAAACTCGCTCAGCAAAAATCCCCTGCAAAATTTCTTTTAAGAACGGACTAAAATTACTATGATTTGTTACTTCAAAAGAAAGCGTTCGTTCCATAATTGCAATATTTTTACGCACATTATCAGGTAAGACATGTTTAAATTTATTTTCAAGCGCAATACTTTCTATATTGAATGGTTTTGTCTTGTATCCATTTAATGTAAGAATTAAAAAATATAATGCATACATTTCATCCACACTAAAATAAATTGGTGACAACACACTATTTTCTATAATTTTATAACTTCCATTTCTTCCTAGTTCAGAATATATTGGTACACCTATTTCTTCTAATGATTGAATATCTCGCAACGCGGTACTTTTAGAAATATCATATCTAACCATTAAATCTTTTAAATTAAAATATCTTTTATTATTTAAGAAAATAAGCATATCATTTATTCGTTCCGTTTTTTTCATATTTCCCTCCTCGAAAGGTGTCATGTATTGAAACCTTTTTAGTCTATATTATAATTATTAACTAATAAAGGAGTTATAAATTTATGACATTAGAAATAGCTATTTTTCTTTCAATGAATGGGCAAGCAAAGGAGGCAATTCATTTTTATATACGTAATTTAGAAGCCAAAAAGTTAATGGTTGTTACGTATGAAGAACTGGCGAAAAGAGATAGTTCTTTCAAAATTACAAGTGAAAATAAAGATCATATTGCTCACTCTGTTTTACAAATTGGGAATACAAAGCTAATGATAGCAGAAGATACAATGAATCCTAACGAAGGTTATAACATTGGAAATAACATGTCACTTTGCATTCAAAGCGCTAATTTAGAAGAAATACAAAGATTTTATAATAATTTAATTTCCTATAAGAATGTGAAGGTAATCTCTCCACTAGAAAAAAATGTATTTAGTGAAGCATATGGTATTATTGAAGATCCTTACGGCATCCAAATCCAGTTAATGTATGATAAGCGATTAAACTAAATAATTTTTCATATTCCTAATAAAAAAGACACGAAATTCGTGTCTTTTTATTTTACAGTGATAACTCTACCCGTTTCACTACTTTCAACCGCTAATTGAATTAGCTTAATTACTTCTAAACCTTCTTGTGCTGTTACAGGTGGTTTCTCACCATTTATAATGCTATCTCTTACACCTTTATAGTACATGTCATAACAGCCAACTTCTGATGGAATACGTACTAACTCTTCTTCTGTTTGTAGAGTAACAAAATTCTCTTCAGCGTCTACTCCATAACCGTTATCCCCTGGCTTCATTCCCTTTTTTAATTGTTCTTCCTGTGAATCCATACCATATTTTACGATAGAACCTTTATCTCCATGCAGTGTAAAATGTGGACCTGCCTTTTTCACATAACTGCTACTACGTAAAATGACACGTTTAACTCCGTAGTGAAGTACTATGTGGAAATAATCATCCACCTCTGCACCTGGTCGCTGCTTAATTACATCTGCACGTATCGCATTTGGTTTCCCAAATAATGATAATGCTTGGTCAATTAAATGCGATCCTAAATCATATAATATTCCTGATCCTGGTAAGTTCTTTTCTCTCCAGCGATCACGTACATGTGGACGGAAACGATCAAAATGCGCTTCATATGCGTATAGATTCCCTATTCTATTTTCTTCTAATAATTTCTTAATTGTTAAGAAATCATTATCAAAACGGCGATTATGATATACACTTAATACCACATTATGTTTCTTTGCTAATGAAATAAGCTCTTCCCCTTCTTCAATTGAAACAACAAATGGTTTTTCTACAACAACATGCTTACCGTTTAATATTGCTTCTTTTACATATGGAAAATGAGTTGTATTTGGTGAAGTAATGACGACTAAGTCAATATCAGCTCGCTTCACCAATTCATCAATTGTACTAACGACGTTAGCACTCGGTAATGTTTCTTTTACTACCTCTTCTTTTGAAGATAATATGGCACGAATATCGTATTCTTCTATCGTTTGTAATAATGGGATATGAAATGTTGTACTAGAAAATCCAAAACCTACAATCCCTACACCTATTTTTTTCATGTTGCCCCTCCATTTATCCCGCTATTTGTGGGCAGTTAGACCCCCACTCATTTAAGTTTCACTTCATGAGAACGATTTCATTCAATTATTATAACAAGATTATTATTCACATAATAAATTGCCTAGAAAAAAGCATCTTGCCATTATTCATGGCAAGATGCTTTTTTTATTCCGGGCGTTTTTTCGTCCACGTTTCAATAACTTCACCAGTATCATTAACATCTAGTACTAAACTACCGTTACTATACCTGTCCTTATTTCGATACGCTTTCGGATCAATTTCTTCTACGATATGTTTCTCTGTCTTCATGTAAACTAGTTCATCGTCTCTAACGATTTCAATACCGACAATGCGGTATGGATTACGTTTTAACTCTTTGAAAATAACAAGACCTCGCTTCGCCCTCGTTGATTTCTCAATTTCTGATGCTTTTAGGCGTTTTACAGCACCACGCTGCGTTACGAGAATAAGTTGATCTTTGTCACCATTTAATGGCTTACCAGCAGCAACATAGTCATCTTCTTTTAAATTAATTGCTTTCACACCAGCGGCTCTTACACCGACTGGACTTACTTCATCTTCATGGAAAATAAGTGCATATGCACCGTGTGTAGCAAGAACGATATCACTCGTTCCATCTGTCGCAAATATATCAACAACTTCATCATCTTTTTTCAAGTTTACAGCAACGAACGCTCTTGAGTAACGCTGTACTTTATATTGGTTTAATTCTGTCTTCTTAATCATACCATTCTTTGTTACAAATACGATAAATCGCTTTTCTTCCTCAAAGTTCGGTACGACAGTTGCCCAAATAATGGTTTCATCCCGGTCGAGTGAAACGATATTAGCAACGTGTTGACCTAAATCTTTCCAACGAATATCTGGCATTTCGTATACTGGCAAATATATATAGTTTCCTTTATTCGTAAATAAGAGGACTGTCTCTGTCGTATTCGTATCGAATCGTTCAAGTAAGATGTCACCCTCTTTCATACCGAAGTCTTTGCCGTTTGAGGCATTATGTGAGCGCCATCCAGTACGTTTCACATATCCTTCTTTCGTTACAGTAACGATGACATCTTCTTGTGGGATCATCACTTCTACATCGATTTTAATTTCCTCGATTTGATCTTCAATAATCGCGCGTCGATCATCACTATATGTTTTCTTAACTCTCTTTAAATCTGTTTTAATTACTTGAAGTAATCTTTTTTCACTTTGTAAAATTGCCTGTAGCTCAATAATTTTCTTATTAAGCTCATCTGCCTCTTGTTGTAGTGCTGTAATATCTGTATTCGTTAAACGATATAATTGCAAGGATACAATTGCTTCCGCTTGCGCTTCTGTAAATCCAAATTTCGCACTTAAATTATCTTTTGCATTACGCTTATCTTTTGAAGCTCGAATCGTTTCAATAACTTGGTCTAAAATCGATAATGCTTTCTTTAAACCTTCCACAATATGTTGACGATTTTCTGCCTTTCGTAATTCATATTGCGAACGTCTCGTAACAACTTCTTTTTGATGTCCAATATATGCATCCAAAATTTTCGGTAATGTCATAAGCGTTGGACGGCGATTATTAATCGCTACCATATTAAAGTTATATGGTATTTGCAAATCTGTATTTTTATATAAATAATTTAAAATACCTTCAGAATTTGCTTCTTTTTTTAATTCTACGACAATGCGAAGACCTGTACGATCTGTCTCATCACGCACTTCAGCAATGCCATCTAATTTTTTATCTAGACGTAACTCATCCATTTTCTTAACAAGGTTTGCTTTATTTACTTCGTATGGAATTTCAGTAATTACGATTTGCTGTTTCCCACCACGAACCGTTTCAACTTCTGCTTTCCCGCGAATAATAATTTTACCTTTACCTGTTTCATACGCCTTTTTAATACCGTCAATCCCTTGAATAATACCACCTGTTGGGAAATCAGGTCCTTTCATAACTGTTAATAAATCATCAACAGTACTATTCGGTTTATCAATACGCATCATTGTAGCGTCAATAACTTCTCCAAGATGATGCGGAGGAATTTCTGTTGCATAACCAGCGGAAATCCCTGTAGATCCGTTCACTAATAAGTTCGGGAACGCTGCTGGTAAAACAACCGGTTCTTCACTCGTATCATCAAAGTTGGATACGAATTCTACTGTTTCTTTATCAAGATCACGTAATAACTCAGATGCAATTGGTGATAATCGGGCTTCCGTATAACGCATTGCTGCTGCTGGATCCCCGTCAACACTACCGTTATTACCATGCATCTCAACTAAAACATTACGCACTTTCCAAGTTTGGCTTAAACGTACCATCGCCTCATATACAGAGGAATCACCATGCGGATGATAATTACCAATAACGTTACCGACTGTTTTAGCTGACTTACGGAACGCTTTATCGTGTACGTTTCCTTCTACATACATAGAATATAAAATACGTCTTTGTACCGGCTTTAAACCGTCACGCGCATCTGGAAGCGCGCGATCTTGAATAATATATTTACTATAACGTGCAAAGCGATCACCTAACACGTCTTCAAGCGGGAGGTCATGAAACTTCTCTGCTTGCATGTTATTCCACCTCCGTCTCCATGATCATTTCATTTTCTAAAATATTTCCTTCTTCTTGCATACCAAACTGTACATTGCGCTCAATCCATTTACGACGCGGTTCTACTTTATCACCCATTAATGTTGTAACGCGGCGCTCTGCCCTCGCTGCATCATCAATTTTCACACGAATTAATGTACGCGTTTCAGGATTCATCGTTGTTTCCCATAATTGATCCGCATTCATTTCGCCAAGTCCTTTGTAACGCTGTAACATGTAACCTTTTCCAACTTTTTTCGTTACTTCATCTAATTCATCATCTGACCATGCGTATTCAATTACTTCACTTTTTCCTTTTCCTTTACTTACTTTGTATAAAGGAGGAAGTGCGATAAACACTTTACCAGCTTCGATAAGTGGTTTCATATATCTGTAGAAGAATGTTAATAACAATACTTGAATATGCGCCCCGTCTGTATCAGCATCGGTCATAATGACAACTTTATCGTAGTTAATGTCTTCCACATCAAATTCATTGCCTACACCGCCGCCAATTGCATAAATGATTGTATTAATCTCTTCATTTTTAAAGATATCAGCAAGCTTTGCTTTTTCTGTATTAATTACTTTACCACGTAATGGTAATACCGCTTGGAAACGTCGATCTCGTCCTTGCTTCGCAGAACCACCGGCAGAGTCACCCTCTACTAGGTACAGTTCATTTTTCTGCGGATTACGTGATTGTGCGGGTGTTAATTTACCACTTAATGTACCTTCTGATTTCTTTTTCTTTTTACCAGTACGCGCTTCTTCTCTCGCTTTACGAGCGGCTTCACGTGCCTGTGCTGCTTTAATTGCTTTTCTCACAAGAAGTGTAGCTACGTCCGGGTTTTCTTCTAAAAAGTAAGCTAAATGCTCTGATACAATGGCATCAATTGAAGAACGAGCTTCACTTGTACCTAGTTTCCCCTTCGTTTGTCCTTCAAACTGAAGTACTTCTTCTGGTACACGTACAGAAACAATAGCCGCTACACCTTCACGAATATCTGTACCTTCTAAGTTTTTATCTTTTTCTTTTAATAGCGAAACTTTACGAGCATACTCATTAAACACACGTGTCATTGCTGTCTTAAATCCAGCT
This sequence comes from Bacillus cereus group sp. BcHK124, assembly GCF_027712065.1. NCBI lineage: Bacteria > Bacillati > Bacillota > Bacilli > Caryophanales > Bacillaceae > Bacillus > Bacillus cereus group sp. BcHK124. The sequence continues at coordinate 67,153 of NZ_JAQFPJ010000008.1, read as the reverse complement.
TCATGTGTTCCACCATCTTTTGTACGTACGTTATTTACAAACGATAGAATATTTTCTGAGTAGCCATCGTTAAATTGAAATGCTAGCTCTGCCTCAATTCCATTTTGTTCACCAGAGAAATATACAACTGGATGAATCGAATCTTTCTCTTCGTTTAAGTATGAAACGAAAGCTTCAATTCCTGTTTCATAATGAAACACATCTTCTAAATCATTTCGTTCATCTTTTATTGAGATTTTCATCCCTTTTAATAAAAATGCAGATTCGCGTAATCTTTCACATAAAGTTTCATAGTTATAATTTGTTGTACTGAAAATTGTTGTATCTGGTTTAAAATGCATTGTCGTACCAGATTCTTTCGTCTTTCCGATTTTTTCAAGCGTCGTTACAGGAACACCACCATTTTCAAAGCGTTGTTCATAAATATTTCCGTCACGCTTAATCGTTACGACTAACCATTCTGATAAGGCGTTTACAACTGATGCCCCAACACCGTGTAAACCACCGCTTGTTTTATAGCCACCTTGACCAAACTTACCGCCTGCATGAAGTACAGTTAAAATAACTTCAGGTGTCGGTTTCCCAAGTTTATGCATTCCCGTAGGCATTCCTCGCCCTTTATCAATAACGCTAATACTATTATCTTTATGTATTACGACAGAAATTTCGTCGCCAAATCCCGCTAACGCTTCATCAACGGAGTTATCTACTATTTCGTATACTAAATGATGCAATCCACGGCTGTCCGTGCTCCCGATATACATACCCGGGCGTTTTCGAACGGCTTCAAGTCCTTCTAACACTTGAATCGCATCTTCATTATATTGGAACTGATGCTTCGCCAAACTCCTTGCCCCTTTCCTAATCCAAAATCAGAACATATGTTTCTATTATAGAATAACGCCTCGACTATAGTTTTGGCAAGTTATCTTATCTCTTTTATATACCATTTTCAATAGAAAAATCCTTGTTTTTTCACAAGGATTCCTCTAGGCTACTATTTCAGAAAAATAATCGTTTGTCAACGAGAAATGGATATGTATTCCAAGATTACACATTCCAAACCTTTATTATGATCCAAATGATCAATATCCAAAACGGGATTACAAGTAACAATCCCCAAAAACAGCCTTTAAAAAATCTCATGATGAACACCTCGTTCATCGGCCCTACTTATCTATAATAAGGGCTGAAGCAATCTTTCTAACTTTACAATCTATACTATTTTGTCATTGCATGTTCTACTTTTATGCAACGATCCATTATTACAGTATAGTCTTTTTCTTTTAAAAGTTGATATGTATCTTCATCTTGTACTCCTAATTGTGCCCAAAAAACATCTGCATCAATCTCCACAAATTCTTTTGCAACATCCATTAAAAATTCTGAACGGCGGAATATATTTACAATGTCAACATGTTCCTTAATATCTTTTAGTGAAGCAACTGCCTTTTCTCCAAGCACTTCATCTACTGTTGGGTTTACTGGAATAATGCGATACCCAGCATCTTGCATTGCTTTTGAAACCATATACGATGTACGTTCTGGCTTATCTGATAATCCAACAACCGCAATTGTTTTGCTTTTCTTTAATACTTCACCAATTTCCGTACGAGTTGGGTTTTCAATCATCATAATTAATCCCTCCTATTCCTTTAGTATAGCCGATAAAGAAAGTCTCTTTCAATATGAAAGAGACTTTCTTTTATTCCGATTATTGATTCTTTGTAGCTGAGTTATCTGCTAAAGTAGCTGTTTTCGTCATTTTTTGACCGTTACGATAGAATGTAACTTCCACTTTCTCGCCTACTTTTTTCTTTTCATATAAATATTTACGGAATTGAAGAGCATTCTCTACTTTTTGATTATCTAATGCTACTACAATATCATATTGCTCTAAACCAGCTTTTTCGGCCGGTGATATTGGGTAAATTTTACCTAATACAACACCGTTTGTTACGTCTTTCGGTACTTTCAATTGATTTACTGCATAAGCTTGCACATCTTCTAATGAAACAACACCTACTCCAAGGGCTGGACGTTTCACTACTCCGTCTTTTTCAAGTGATTCAATAACTGGCTTTGCGATATTAATTGGAATAGCAAATCCAATTCCTTCAACTTCTTGTTGTGCAATTTTACTTGAATTAATCCCAATTATTTCACCGTTTTGGTTAAATAACGCACCACCACTATTACCTGGATTGATCGCTGCATCTGTTTGAATAACTTGTGCTTGCCAATCTGGACGTTTGTCCCCATCAATATCAACTGGAATTTCACGTTCTTTACTACTGATTATACCTTCCGTTACACTTCCATCAAACCCTAGTGGGTTACCGATCGCAATTGCTTTTTCACCCGCACGGATTTTACTTGAATCACCTAAAGTGGCAACTTTATTTACATTAGATCCATCAATTTCTACAACCGCTAAATCTAACCAAGGGTCTTTCCCTACAAGCTTTGCATCTACTTTTTTACCATCACTTAGTTTTACAGCAAGTTTATTTGCTCCATCTACTACGTGGTTGTTTGTTACAATATATGCTTTATTTCCTGCTTTTTTATAAATCACACCTGACCCTGAACCGGCTTGTTGTTCTTGACCTGTCGGTTGCATTGCAAATGGATCAATGCTTTGTTGCATATTAATAACACCTACAACAACATCTTTCGCGCCTTCAATCATCCCAGGTAAATCAGTCTCATTTTTTGCTTTATTGACAACAGGAACTACAGTACCTTCTACTTTCGAATCTGAACTAAATGATGATACCGCCGCTCCATTATTTTGAGCCCATGGCATATATGGTGCTGCAAAACTAATTGAAACAGCCCCAACTACAGCTCCGACTAAACCTGTGAAAAAATAACCTTTTTTACTTCCTGATTTTCTCACTTCTCTCGTTTCACTATGCTCTTCATTTAAATTTGGTCCGTCGTAATATCCCATGTTTACTTCCCCTCTCTGGTGAATTCGTATTTTCAGTATAGTCACGTTTTGTGTCCTTCTTGTGAACTCATCGTGAAATCCAATTAAAAAAATACTCTTATCTAACATTGTAGACAAGAAATGTATTTTTTGTACATTCTGCCTGCCAAAGAGGATATAAAATCGACATTTCCCTAGGCTAAAGTACACAATCCGTTACGATTATTCTTCAAACTTATAACCTACTCGAATAACAGTACCAATATGCTTCGCTTTATCTCCTAGCTTATTTCGTAGTTTTTTAATATGAGTATCAACCGTTCGGTCATCACCGTAATAGTCATATCCCCATAACTGATCTAATAAATGTTGACGTGATAACACAATTCCTTTGTTCTCCATTAAATAAACGAGAAGTTCAAATTCTTTATGTGTTAATATAATTTCTTCTCCATCTACTAAAACGGTTCTAGATAGACGATTCACTTCTATTCCAGCTAAAGACATAGCATTTTCTTCTGCTACCCCTACCACGCCATCCGCACGTTTCAGTAACGTCTTCGCGCGAGCTACTAACACTTTCGGGCTGAAAGGTTTCGTTACATACTCATCTGCACCTAATTCGAACCCTAGTAATGTATCATCCTCATCCGAACGTGCTGTTAGCATAATAATTGGTACTGCTGATTCTTTTCTAATTCGTCTACAAACAGACCATCCATCTATTTCTGGTAACATAATATCTAACATAATTAAATCAATTTCATGCTCTGCAAATAATTCTAACGCTTTTTTTCCGTCTTCTGCTTCGATTACTTCAAAGCCTTCATTGCGAAAATAATCGCTAACAATTTCACGTAATCTTCTTTCATCTTCAACAAGTAATACTGTTTTATTCATATAATCTATCCCGCCTTTTTACTCTTTCAATCGAATAATACGTTGATTGGAGCTTCCGCGAAATGGAAGTGTTAAATCTTTTTTCTCGATTTCAAATCTTCCATCGACTAAAATATCCCCATAATGTAACAACTCTATCATATCATTATTTTGAGAACTCTGTATCTCTTCTAACGTATAACCTGTATACATCCATAAATTTTTTTTCAAATCTTTCACTGCTCTTGCTACTTGTTTCACTTCAGCAGCTTGAAAAAATGGATCTCCACCTGAAAATGTTACATCAGTTAATGGATTACTTGCAATCTCTTTCACAATTTCTTCTACTGTCATTTCAGTTCCATTACAAATATTCCACGATTTCGGATTATGGCAGCCGAAACAACGATGCGGACAGCCCGCAAAAAACACGACTGTCCGCAACCCTTCTCCATCTACTACACTATCATGAATGATGTTCATCACTTTCATTTATGCTTCACCCGATCCATCTCTTCACTACGTTTCGCACTATTCCACTTCGACATATCTCCTACAAGATAACCTGTTATACGGCGAATTCTTTCTATGTTAGCCTCATCTTCATTTCCGCAGCTCGGACATTCATTTCCAATAACTCCGTGATAACTACAGCACTTACAACGGTCAACAGGGTGATTAATTGAACCGTATCCAACGCCATTCTCTGCCATCGCTTGTACAATTTGTTTTAATGCCTTTTTGTTATGCATTGCTGCTCCATCTAGTTCAATATACGTAATATGTCCCCCGTTACATAGAGCGTGGAACGGGCCTTCTAAACGAATTTTATTTATCGCCTGAATGTTATAATAAACTGGAATATGGAATGAATTCGTATAATAATTATGGTTCGTTATACCGCTAATCACGCCAAATTCTTCCCTATCCTTTTTCACAAACTTCCCTGATAACCCTTCTGCAGGAGTTGCAATGACTGAGAAATTCAGTTCATGTTCTTCTGTCGCTTTATCCATTCTATCTCTCATAAAGGAAATAATTTCATATCCGAGTTTCCATGATTCTTCATCTTCTCCGTGATGCTTTCCTGTTAAAGCTACTAAACACTCCGCAAGACCGATAAAACCAAGACTTAACGTCCCTTGCTTTAAAATCGATGCTACAGAATCTTCAGGCTGTAACTTTTCTCCACCACGCCATACACCTTGTGAATATAAAAATCGAAAATCTCTTGCTCGTTTCGTACATTGATACTCAAATCTCTCTAATAATTGCTGGATTCCTACATCTAAGTAATAATTTAACGCTTCAAAAAACGCTTCTTGTGAACCACTAATGAGTGCTAATTTCACTAAGTTAATGGACGTAAATGATAAATTCCCTCTTCCAATCGCCGTTTCTTCTCCATGTATGTTAGACATAACACGAGTACGACATCCCATGTAACATACTTCACTTTCCGGTCTTCCATCATAATGCACAGCATTAAATGGCGCATCTAAAAATGAAAAGTTAGGGAATAATCGTTCAGCCGTTGTCTCTAACGCTAATTCAAATAAATCATAGTTCGGATCGCATTCTTCAAAATTCACACCTTTTTTCATTTTAAAAATTTGAATAGGAAAAATTGGTGTTTCCCCTTTACCAAGACCAGCTTGTGTCGCTTTTAAAAGTTGTTTAATTAAAAGTCTTCCTTCTTTCGATGTGTCTGTTCCATAATTAATAGAAATAAACGGTACTTGCCCCCCGCCCCTACTATGCATACTATTTGAATTATGAATGAAAGCTTCACAAGCCTGATACGTATCATTTTCTGTTTCTTTCCACGCAAACTCTTCTATTTGTTCTTTCGTAAGCGGATATGACTGTAATCGTTTCTTATGTCTCTCTACTGTTTTTCTCACATATGGAGCTAAATCGACATCAAAGAGTGCAAACGATTGACCACCATGCTGCATATTTTGATTCGCTTGAAAAATAATAGATGAAAGAGCTAATGCACTTTTAATGTCTTGCGGTTGTCTCATATGTCCATGTCCGGTATGAAAACCATTCGCAAGCATTTGCGCTAACGGAATTTGTGAACAAGTTGTCGTTCCTGTCGCATAAAAATCTAAATCATGTGGATATAATATATTTTCATTTATCGCTTTTTTCACTTGATCTGACAATAAATTTTCAACAGCGTAATATTTCGCACTCTCAGATGCGAACGTTCCCATTACTCCCATCGGAGAGCGGCCATCTACATTTGCATTTTCTTGCATTAAATCTTGTTCATTTCCGTGGACTATTGTCTCAAACACTTTCATTAATTCTTCTTCTCCACGTGTATTATTTTGTAACATTTATAACCCTCCACCAATATGTTGTTGTCTTTTGATTAAAATGTTACTACATATAGTCTTAGTGTTTCTGTGAGAAATGTAACATTCCTGTGAAATTTTTTGCACGAAATAATGAATTTTTCATTTACAAAAAAGAAATGTGCTCTTTACAAATGTATGGTACAATATACGGGAAAAACTCTTTTTACCCTTTATCAACACATTTGAATAAAGGAGACTGAACTTATGGTTACTACATATCTTTTATTTATCGTTGCCTACTTACTTGGCTCGATTCCATTTGCACTAGTCGTTGGAAAGATTGGTTATGGAATTGATATTCGTGAGCACGGAAGCGGTAATTTAGGCGGAACCAATACATTCCGCACACTAGGGAAAAAAGCAGGTTTTATCGTTACAATTGCTGACATTTTAAAAGGTACATTAGCAACGAGTCTACCGATTATTTTCGCGTTAGACATTCATCCACTATGGTTCGGATTAGCAGCTGTTCTTGGACATGTGTATCCGATTTTCGCGAAATTCCGTGGTGGTAAAGCAGTTGCAACTTCTGCTGGCGTGCTATTATGCTACTCACCAGTTGTTTTTGCAATTTTAGCTGTTGTCTTTTTCAGCCTTTTATTTACAACAAGATACGTATCACTTTCTTCTATGGTAACAGCTGTCGTTGCCGTTATCGCATCAATTGTTAGCGGGGATAAAATCTTCATTATTGCGATGTGTTTATTAGCAGGTATGGTTATTTATAAACACCGTGCAAATATTGGACGAATTATAAATAAAACTGAACCGAAAGCAAACTTTTCAAAAAAGCAAAAATAAGATCGTAACCCACATAACGCAAAAAGAAAACGTGAAGCATATTAATAGCGTCTTTTTGCGTTATTTTTTATACTAAAGAAAAAGCAACATAATTTGGAGGAACTATACATGAATCTTTCCGTAACAAAAGAAGCAGCACAATGGTATAAAAACGAATTAAACTTACAATCGGGTGAAACACTGCGCCTTTTCGTACAATATGGCGGTTGTAGTACTGTGCAAAAAGGACTTTCTTTAGGTATTCGTAAAGATGATCCTGCACATCCTGCTGTTCAAATTCAAGAAGAAGGTATTAACTTCTTTATTGAAAGCGATGATGAATGGTTCTTCGATGGACATAATTTATCTGTTACATTTAACGACGGTGATGATTTCCCGCAATTTAATTATGAAAAATAAAAAAACGTGGCTTCCGCCACGCTTTTTTATTTTTTCTTAATTTCCTCATATTTCGCATACCACTCTGGATAGAACTTTTTAAATGATACAGGGCGAAATCCTTCTTTTTTCGCACAAATATTTGTCGTACTTGCCGTAATACAAAGTTCACCTTCACCATTATATATTTCATATCCATATACAACGCGAAGCGGGCTCACTGTATCAACCCACGTTTTTACAATTGCTTTTTCCCCGTAACGCATTGCTTTACGATAAGAAATTTGCAAATCTAACACAGGAGAAATAATTCCTTCTTTCTCCATTTCAACATATGAAAACCCTAAATCTTGTATAAGTTTCGTGCGACCTAATTCAAGCCACACCAAATAGTTTGAATGGTAAACAACACCCATTTGATCTGTTTCCGCATAACGGATTTCAACTTCATGTTCTGCTACAAACATATATATTCGCCTTCTTTCACTTCTGCTACCTTGCATACATTTAATCATAATACAGTGAAATCAAAAATAAAATAAAAACAGTGAATCTTTTACCGAAAGGAGCAAGCATATGATTCAAATTGTAACGGTTCGTAGCGGTGATAGCGTATATAGCTTGGCATCAAAATATGGATCAACACCTGACGAGATAGTAAAAGACAATGGATTAAATCCAGCTGAAACACTCGTTGTTGGTCAGGCACTGATCGTGAATACGAAAGGGAATAATTATTATGTACAGCCTGGCGATAGCCTATATCGAATCTCTCAAACATATAACGTTCCTCTCGCTAGTTTAGCTAAAGTGAATAACTTATCTTTAAAATCCATTCTCCACGTTGGACAGCAATTATATATACCGAAAGGGACGAAACGTGCAGTAGAATCCATCGCTTATTTACAACCTTCCACTATACCTATTAAAGAAAGTTTAGTTAATGCTACACGTGCTATTAATCCATTTTTAACATACTTAGCTTACTTCAGCTTCGAGGCAAAAAGAGATGGTACGTTAAAAGAACCAACTGAAACAGCTAAAATCGCTAATATTGCAACGCAAGGTAATACCATCCCTATGCTCGTTATTACGAACATCGAAAACGGAAATTTCAGTGCCGATCTAACATCCGTTATTTTACGGGACGCAACAATCCAAAACAAATTTATTACAAATATTTTGCAAACTGCTGAGAAGTACGGTATGCGAGACATTCATTTTGACTTTGAGAGCGTGGCACCTGAAGATCGCGAAGCGTATAATCGCTTTTTACGAAATGTAAAAACACGCTTGCCTAACGGGTACACATTAAGTACAACACTTGTACCGAAAACAAGTTCAAATCAAAAGGGAAAATTTTTTGAAGCTCACGATTATAAAGCACAAGGACAAATCGTTGATTTCGTCGTCATTATGACATATGACTGGGGTTGGCAAGGCGGACCACCGATGGCTATTTCTCCTATCGGTCCTGTAAAAGAAGTACTTCAATACGCAAAATCTCAAATGCCTCCACAAAAAATTATGATGGGGCAAAATTTGTACGGATTCGATTGGAAACTACCGTTCAAACAAGGAAACCCACCAGCAAAAGCAGTTAGCTCTGTTGCAGCTGTTGCACTTGCTCGTAAATACAATGTTCCTATCCGCTATGATTTCACAGCTCAAGCTCCACATTTCAACTACTTTGACGAAAACGGTGTACAACACGAAGTTTGGTTTGAAGATGCGAGATCTATTCAAAGTAAATTCAATTTAATGAAAGAACAAGGCATTGGCGGTATTAGTTATTGGAAGATCGGCTTGCCATTTCCACAAAATTGGCGTTTACTCGTTGAAAACTTTACAATTACGAAAAAGGGCTGACAAAAGTCAGCCCTTTCTGTACATTCTGTTAAGATTCATCTTTGATTTCACTTTTTAATGAGTCAATACTTTCTAAACGTCTTTGATTTTTTGCTTCAATAGCAGAACGGTCTTTTTCATTAGAAAGCTCCGCTGTTTCTTTTGCTTCATTAAAGTTATCAATTGTATTTTGCACCATTTCTTGTAACTTTTCAGCGTTATCACTTCGATTATCTGGATTTGGCATGTACTTTCCTCCTAATATTGTATATACACACCATCTTAAATTACCTATCTTCCCTCAAATTTATACATAAAAAAGGAGAATACAATATTCTCCTTTTCTTTAACCGTTATCAACAATCGGTTGTTTGCCCGTTTGGTCTTGCATTTGCTTTCCTTTATTGCCACCAGCTTTTTTTGATTGTGTTCCAATATGATTCGGTGCAAAGTCTTTTGAATTCTTTTTCGGATTACCCATTACTATCGCCTCCTTAACAGTAGTATCGTACTAGTGTTAAGAATTATTCAGCCTGCTTAAAAAGTTTCATTTCATAACGTTTTTCAATACGCTCTTCAATACGATCGATTGCATCGCGATCACTTAATAATTGTTGTTTATTTTCTTTCACAAGCTCGTCAAACGATTTACGGCGACTTCTTCTCATGCTGTTCACCCTCTCTCCTTCGCTTTCTTATTACATAGTATGAGCAAAGGAAAAACTATTTAATCAGATTTGCAAGAAAATTTTATGTTTTAGTACTCCTAAAAAAACTCCGTGTACAGTAAAATGTACACGGAGTTTATCACACCATAATATTCAAATATTCTTTTAGTTTTTCATCTGCATTCATTTCACTTTGTTTATAATCATGCAGCGCTTGCAATACAAAATCATACTGTTCTAAAATATAACTTTCTAATTTCAGGACGTCCTCTAAGCTATTCAGCATAATTCTCGTGTTACCAACTTCACTTTTTAACGCCGGTTCACAGGCTAAACTCGTACATATTTCTTTCACATCATCTTCTAATATGTCTGTTAATACGTATTTCTTTCGCCCTTTTACCTTTAATCTCATAACTGGATAAAAAGCTTTTATATCTAAATAGCTCCCTACATTCATGCAACGAATCCATTCAATATCACGTTTATTTCGTACAAGTATCTCTTTTACCACTTCATATACTGCTGTTTCATCAAGTACTTCTGTATTCGATTTCCTTTTCGCCTCTTCTTCAATAAAGGCACATTTTTGATAAACTGCTGCACAAGTAATACAATCATCAAATGCATTATGAGAACTTAAACGAATTCCAAGCATTCGCTTTAACGTTTCAAGTTTATGATTAGGCGCGTGCTTCATATATTTCTTTGCTAGAAACACAGTATCAATCACTTTATTTTGTGGTTCCGGTAAACCAAGCATATTCACATTACTTTTCAAAAAGCGCATATCAAAAGATGCATTATGAGCGACAATTACATTTGTATGTAAAAATGCTAAAAATAAAGGTAACACTTCTTCAATCGTCGGTGCATCCGAAACACGATAATTTGTAATACCTGTTAAACTCGTTATTCGGTCCGGAATTGGACGCTCCGGATTCACATAGGAAACAAATTGATCTACTAGTTCATGATTACGATATTTCACTGCTGCGACTTGAATAATTTTATCATTATAAGGGTTAAATCCTGTTGTTTCAAAGTCAATTACAACATAATCTAACGGTAAGGATATATTCCCCACTCCAAATACACTCCTTTATCTCTCAACGTTTATATTTCTTTCATCATATCATGAAGCTTTCACTACGTGAAAAAGAAAAGGCAGAAATGATTATATTCCATCTCTACCTTTTCACTGTTATTTTAATTTAGCAATCCGTTTCTCCATCTCTTTTTGCGTCATCGGTCCAATAAACTTATCTTGAATGACACCTTTTGTATCTATAAAATACGAAGTTGGGATCGTAATGACTTTATACGCTGTTGTTACATCAATGTTCTTGTCCAATAAAATAGGAAAAGTAATTCCTTTTTCCTTAGCAAAATTACTTACCTTTTCTATCCCCCCGCCTTTTTCTGAAGGCGTATAATTTATTGCTAAAATTTCTACATTTTCTTTATGCTCTTTATAGAAAGCCTCCATATCTGGCATTTCTTGCTGGCAAGGCCCACACCACGTTGCCCAAAAGTTTAAAATCACTTTCTTTCCTTTTAAATCTGATAACTTTACATTCGTTCCATCTAACTTCGTTAATTCAAAGTCTGGCGCACTCTTCCCTATTTCAATACCATTACTTGCAATCATTTCTTTCATAGCAGCTTCACTTTTTGTGCGCTCCCCTTGGACCTCCTGATCGTTTTTACCAAACTGTTCATAAGCTGCATATCCCGCTAAACAAAGTAATACTACAATAATCGTAAGCTTCCGCCACATGTTATATCACCCTAACGTATTTATCTTCTTTTAACATATTTATCAAAATACTATATACCTTATTTTAGCTTATACGGACAAGCTTGGAAATATTCACAGTCTAAATAATTAGAATATTCTTATTTAAAGTGCATTTTTTTCCTTTTTATCATATAATTAGAAAAATAAATGCAGTGTTGTTTATTTTCTTATGGACCTATTCACCTTTTTACTTTCGTAGTTATATAAACTTCAACAAAAGGGGGGTTTTTTATGAATTCATTCGAAAAAATAACATTATATATTCTTAGTTTTCTTTTATACCCAATCGGTATTATTACATGGATCATTTCACTCTTTAGTAACGATCTTGAAAAAAAGAAAGTAGGGCGTATTTGTCTCTACGTTTCTCTAGTCTCATTCGTCCTTTTCTTAATTCTTGGAATTGCAACTTTCCTTATGACAGCTACTTTTAACGTCGATCTGAATCATTCAGAATCTATCGAGTATCAAATAAATGACGCTGAATAAAGATAAGAGCATTGTTCTTATCTTTATTCACATCTCTTAAAAAATGAATGACTATTTATTAATTTTTCAGGACTTCCACATGCTACAATACTTCCTTCTTTCATGATGACAACGCGATCTGCTAGTATTACTTTCTCTACATCATGTGTCGCCACAATTCTCGTGACCTCGCCTCCCAGCCCTTCTATCATATTCCAAACAATTTCTTGATTGCTCGGATCTAATCCGGCAGTCGGTTCATCTAAAATAATAAGATTTGGATTTGAAACAATTGCTCGCAATAATGCAAGACGTTTCCTTTCTCCTCCCGAAAACTCTTCACCACTTTTATGTAATACAGTTTGAATCCCTTCAGGCAAGTCCCTAATAATTGATGTTCCATTTACAAGTTCAATATTTTTTTCTAACTGGTGTTCTATATACTCTTCACCGAAATACATATTCTCTTTTACTGTCGTCCGAAAAAAACGTGGTTCTTGCCACACTGTAGTCAATCGAGCCTCATTTCCATAATAAGCAACGCTACCGTTAGATGGTTTATACAAGCCTGCCATTAATTTTAAAAGCGTTGTTTTTCCTGCACCACTTTCTCCTACAATCATAATGAGTTCACCAGGTTTAATTTGCAAATCAATATTATAAATTCTGCATTTCTCTTCATCATTCTCCTGAAATGAAACATTTGTTAATGTCATCCCCATCGCTCTTTCTACATTACTATTTGCCACTCGCTTATCTAAAAAGGAAAAAACTCTATTTGCCGAAGCAATTGCAACTTGTGTCATCATTAATAAATCGCCCACATAACGGACAGGGAAAAAGAGCATTTCAATTGTCGCTAACGCTGCAACAAGTGAACCAACTTCTATTTCCCCCTTCATTATTTTTTGCACACCTATAATGAGAACAACGATATATGCTCCTGTTTCAATCACCGTTCCAACTACCCCAATGCAATGTTGCATCATCGTCTTCTTTACTTCTGTTTTATAAGATTGTGCTGTTACTCTCTTAAATAAGCGAATGGCCCACTTTTCTTTTTGTAAACTACGCAAATCTTGTACTCCTTTTACAAACTGTGACAACATCTCTACAACAGTTGACTGATTGTTTTGAGCAATACTTGCAATATTTCTTACCTTTTTCCCCATCAATATCGGAACCGTTGCACTTAAAAATAAAAACGGAGTTACCCACAATATAAACTGTATATCTATATGTTGTAGTGCTATGAACGCACCTATAAATTGTGCAATGGCATGTATATATTCTATTAATATAGAACCATATAATCTGACCCAGTTTGGAATATCAGACACAACTAACGTTTCTAACTCTCCTTGTTTGATTTTCTCACTCTCTTCAAATGGTAATAAGAAAAAATGGCGCAATACATCTATACGCTTCTTTTGCAATATTCGTTGACTTGCTTTTGAGCTTACATAATCAAATGAAAGATTGTTCACCCACATCAACAAGCGGCTAACTGCAAACAAAGTAATGTAAAGATACGCTCCCTTCAGCTCTCGTTGAATTAGGTTATCTACAATTAGTCCCATGAATAGTGGACGAGATAGATTTAAAATAGCTGCAAAAATCCCACTGCATACAGCTGCTATTACTAATATTTTTTCTTTCTGTAACGGTAACAAAATTCTTTTATATTCTTTCATAATATCCCCTCCATTTTTATAGTAAAAAGAAAGGGATGAAACCAAATGGTTTCATCCCTTTTCATAAAGTGAAACTTTAATCAGTGGGGGTTTTCTTCATCCCCCACTGATTATCAGCCCTCACCAATCGGACTTTAATGGACAGCCCGCCCCCCACCTAACTTCTTTGCTTTCGCTGCATTTTGAGGTGGGGGTCTTACTGCCCATTAAAGTCGGATAAAATAAGGAAGCTAACAGTTGTTAGCTTCCTTATCATTCATTTCAATTGTTTAGTTCGACACTTTAGACTCTTCGATTTTCTCACGAAGAACCATTTGCAGAATACCACCGTGACGGTAGTAGTCAATTTCTACTTCACTATCGAAACGAGCTACTACTTCAAATTGTTTTTCGTTGCCATCTGCATCAGTTGCAACTACTTTTACAAGATCGCGTGGTTTAACTGTTTTGTCGATTTGAATTTCAAATGACTCGTTACCAACAAGACCTAATGTTTCAGCGCTTTCACCATCTTTAAATTGAAGCGGTAATACGCCCATTAACACTAAGTTACTGCGGTGAATACGCTCGAAGCTTTCTGCGATTACTGCTTTAATACCTAATAAGTTTGTACCTTTTGCAGCCCAGTCACGAGAACTTCCCATACCGTAATCTTTACCTGCAACAACTAGAAGGCCTGTGCCGTCTTCTTTATATTTCATAGCAGCATCATAGATTGATGTTACTTCACCAGTTGGCCAGTATGTTGTATATCCGCCTTCTGTGCCTGGTGCAATTTGGTTTTTAATACGGATGTTCGCGAATGTACCACGCATCATCACTTCATGGTTACCACGACGAGAACCGTAAGAGTTAAAGTCAACTGGTTGTACGCCGTTTTCTAATAAGTAGCGTCCAGCTGGTGTATGCTTACCGATTGAACCTGCTGGTGAAATATGGTCTGTCGTTACAGAGTCACCAAATTTACCAACTACGCGTAAGCCTGATAACGTTTCAACTTCACCTGGCTCTTTAGATAAACCTTCAAAGAATGGTGGATTTTGAATGTATGTTGAATCATTATCCCAAGTATATAAAGCTTCGTTTGAAGTTTGGATTTCATTCCAACGCTCATTGCTATTAAATACTTGTGCATATTCTTTTTTGAATAGTTCAGATGTAACAACGCTTTGAACTACATCTTCAATTTCTTTAGCTGATGGCCAAATATCGTTGAAGTAAACAGCATTGCCATTTGCATCTTTACCGATTTCATCATTTTTCAGGTCAATATCAACAGTACCTGCAAGTGCATATGCCACAACAAGTGGTGGTGATGCTAAGTAGTTCGCTTTTACAAGTGGATGAATACGACCTTCAAAGTTACGGTTACCAGATAAAACAGATGTTACTAATAAGTCGTTTGCTGCGATTGCTTCTTCTAATTCTGGCGCTAATGGACCAGAGTTACCGATACAAGTCGTACAGCCGTAACCAACTGTTTGGAAACCTAATTGATCTAAATATGTTGTTAAACCAGACTTATCTAAGTACTCTGTAACAACTTTAGATCCTGGTGCTAATGATGTTTTTACGTATTCAGGTACTTTAAGTCCTTTTTCAATTGCTTTCTTCGCAACTAGACCTGCTCCAATTAATACGTACGGGTTTGATGTATTTGTACAGCTTGTAATTGCAGCGATTGCAATTGCACCTGTTTTCATCGTTACTTCTTTATCTTCTAATGTAACCTTCACCTCTTTATCGAACTCTTGCTCATTAAATCCAAGTCCTTGTGTTCCAACTGGTGCTACAACAGCTTTGTGGAACGCATCTTTCATATCTGAAAGTGGAATTAAATCTTGTGGGCGTTTCGGTCCAGAAAGGTTAGATTCAATTGTATTTAAATCAATTTCAACAAGATCAGTGTAAATTGGATCTTTGCTGTCTGCTGTATAGAATAAGCCGTTCGCTTTACAGTATTCTTCAACAACTCGAATTTGCTCTTCATCTCTACCTGTTAAACGTAAGTATTCTAATGAAATATCATCGATTGGGAAGAATCCACAAGTTGCGCCGTATTCTGGTGCCATGTTTGAAATTGTTGCACGGTCAGCTAAAGGCATGCTCTTTAGTCCATTACCGAAGAACTCAACGAATTTACCAACTACACCTTTTTGACGTAATACTTGCGTTACTTTTAATGCAACGTCAGTTGCTGTAGTACCACTTGGAAGTGTACCAGTTAATTTCACACCGATTACTTCAGGTACTGGGAAGTATGAAGGCTGTCCAAGCATTCCTGCTTCTGCTTCAATACCACCAACGCCCCATCCAAGAACACCGATACCGTTAATCATTGTTGTATGTGAGTCTGTTCCAACTAATGAATCTGGATATGCAACTAAGTCACCTTCCGCATTTTTCACAGCGTGAACAACTGGTGCTAAATATTCAAGGTTTACTTGGTGTACAATACCTGTAGCTGGTGGAACTGCACGATAGTTATCAAATGATTTTTGTGCCCAGCTTAAAAATTTATAACGTTCTTCATTACGTTTAAACTCTAAGTCCATGTTGAATGCAAGCGCGTCTGCCGTACCCGCTCTATCAACCTGTACAGAGTGATCAATTACAAGGTCTACAGTAATTTCTGGATTAATTTTATCAGGATCCCCACCCATGTCTGCCATTGCTTTACGAAGCGAAGCCAAATCAACAACAGCTGGAACACCAGTGAAATCTTGTAAAATTACACGAGATGGTTTAAATGGAACATCGATATCTTGCACATCTTTCGTTCCCCATTTCGCTAAATTTGTAACATGCTCTTCTGTAATTACACGTCCGTCTACTTGACGAAGTACTGATTCAAGTAAAACTTTCACGGAATATGGTAATTGAGATACGTTGCCAACCCCTGCGTTTTCAAGCGCTTTCAAATCATAATAATGATACGTTTTTCCATCTACTTCAAAAGTTGCGCGTGATTGAAATGGATTATGTTTGACCATTATGTTTCCCCCCTGTTAAACGTGACTAAGTTGTCTGAATATAAAATGTAGACAAACTTTTCAATACCTTACGATAATATCTTATTACAACTTTCTAAATAAGTAAATAATAAGAAACTTATAGATTATCATAAGTTTTCTTTATGTTTCTAAATTTGAATAGTGTTCATGCTCCTTATG
Source organism: Bacillus cereus group sp. BcHK124 (assembly GCF_027712065.1). Lineage (NCBI taxonomy): Bacteria > Bacillati > Bacillota > Bacilli > Caryophanales > Bacillaceae > Bacillus > Bacillus cereus group sp. BcHK124. The sequence goes on along the minus strand of NZ_JAQFPJ010000008.1, from coordinate 50,139 downwards.
AATACTATTACCATAAAGTAAAGTGCTCTATTAGCGCTTTACTTACAGTTCATACATACTATGAACTGCTCATCATTCAACTTACAAAAAAAGTTATAGAGGTGAAATAAAATGGGTAAAAGAAAAGCAAATCATACTATTTCAGGAATGAATGCGGCATCTGCACAAGGACAAGGTGCTGGTTATAACGAAGAGTTTGCAAATGAAAACTTAACTGCTGCAGAACGACAAAATAATAAGAAACGCAAAAAGAACCAGTAACGAAAAATCCCAAAAGGAACATTCACCTTTTGGGATTTTTTCTAATGTTTATAACGTAACAATTCCGAAACCTTTACAAATCGATAGCCTTGCTTTTGAAGCTCCGGTAAAATTTTTGCTAGCGCTGCTACTGTTTGACTACGATCATTTCCTCCATCATGTAACAATACAATATCTCCACTTTTAGCATTTTTCACTACATGATTTACAATGGATTCAACACCTGGATTTGCCCAATCACGTGGGTCTTGGTGCCATGACCATAGTACAGTTTGATACCCAGCTTCTTTCGCTGTTTTAAATACAGCATCGTTAATATATCCACCAGGTGGACGGAATAACAAAGGTTCTTTTACCCATTTTTCAAAATATTTCTTTCCATCTAAAATATCTTTTTTTAATTTTTCATCTGATGAACTATTCGCATATAAATGATTCATCGTATGATTTCCAATTTCATGTCCCTCTTTCAACACTTGTTTTACTAAATATGGATTGCGCTGCACTCGAAATCCGATCATAAAAAATGTCGCTTCCGCTTTATATTGACGTAATAAATGTAAAACTTGTGTTGTATAAGTTGGATCTGGTCCATCATCAAATGTAATGGCAATAATCTTTTCATTATTAGGTACTTCCCACGTTACATAGCCAGTTGGTTCTAGCTCTTTTCTGAGCAACATTTTCGCTTCCACTTTTTCCACTTGAAATATATGTACTGCGCATAGTAAAGAAAAAATTACTAAAAAAACTTTCTGTTTTAGCATAATATTCATTAAAGTAAGAGATTGTCGAACACCAACAATCTCATTTACTTTTCTAATTGATCTACATTTCGCATAATGTTTTGGAGATTACTTTCATATTGCTCAAGTTGTGGACGTTGTGTTTCTGAAGCTACCTCTAGTGCATTTTGAATTTGTTCATATGCTTCCTGAACCTCTTGGCGTAATTCTTTTAAATCATGACCGTAGTTTGGATCATTTTTCACAATGTTGTTAAATGCATTTTCTGCTTGTGTAACGCCTTGCTGCGCTGCTTGAAAAGCTTGTTGCTTATCTTTATGATATGGCATTATACAATCCCCTTTCCATAATAGTTAGTCCCACTTATCTTTACCTTTTTTTCTAAAAACATTCTCGTATAAATTTGCAAACTTCTCTCATTCTAAAAAGAAAGAGGAGGTGTCATAGACAATGAGCAAAAACAATCGTGAAGCGAAAGAAAAAAAAGGACAACCCGAACCATTAAGCGGATCTCATAAAGTAAAAAACCGTAACCATTCACGCCAAAAACATCATGCACATCATGATATGTAAAATAAAAAATGCACACTAGCTACCTTTTCCACATACAATGTTTATATTTTTCCATTTATTCTTCACCCCTACTTCATTCATGCATAACATAGTATGAATTGAGATTTTACGGAGGGTGTCTTACATGGGCAAGAAAAAGAAGGATTGTCTTTTTCATGTTGATGGTTTCGAAGAATGGATGGATCAGTTTTGTTCTGATTCTTGTAGCAACTTTAGTTTCCCAAATCAAATTCATATTGACCTTTGTGAAACGGAACAAGAATACATTTTGGAAACAGATGTACCAAATGTAAAAGAACAAAATGTAGTCATTAAAAAGATGAAGACAGGCCTAAACATTTGCATACTTCATAAAAATATTTCTTTGCAGAGAATCATTCCTTTACCCGATAATATTATTTATAAAAAGATGCTAGCCTGCTTAGAGAATGGATATTTAGCCATTCATATTTCCAAAAATGAAGTTGCTCATAAACATGAGGAAAAAGTTCTTTTTCAAATTGAGAAGTAAAATAAAGTAAAACTTTAACCAACAGGAGTTTTACTGCCCGTTAATAGCGGGATAAATACAAAAATAAGCCCCAGCAGGTGACTGGGGCTTATTTTATTTCGCATGTAATCCCATATTAGAATTTCCATCATATCTTTTTTTCAATAAACTTTTCGTAACTAACAGCACTGGAAACGCTACAGTTGAAAATATAGCTAGCGCTGAAAATACTACAAACCCATTTTGGTACCCGTAATAATCGAGAAGTATGCCCCCAAACCACGGACCAATTACTGCTCCAATTCCCGAAAAGCCCATCGCCCCGAAGTATGTTCCTTTTAGATGCGTGACAGCAATATCATCAATAAATACATCCGTCATTGAAAACATTAAGACTTCTCCAATTGTAAAAATAATTGTGCAAATGGCAGCACCTAGCGTAGATTCTATTATTCCAAATCCAAACAATCCTCCGCTCACAAATAAAGTTCCAACCATAATGGATACTAACGGTGTATACTTTTTACATATTTGAATAACAGGGTATTGAATTACGACTACAACAATCGCATTTAAAGCTAACATATATGAAAATAATGTCACTCCATCCTGGAATATATGTGCATTTGCAAAATATTGAGATACCGTCGTCGTCAAATGTGAAAAACCACAATTACTCAAAATAATACCGACTAAAGCAACTAAAAATACTATATCTTTTCGCAATATACGCATTGCATTTAGCATTGTAACAGGTTTTTCTGTACTCACTTTCTTTTTTTCCATTGGATACTTCTTAAATTGGAACGCTAGTATAGCTGTATATAGAATATATACCCCAGCTGCTACTAAAAAAGGAATTGTTGATTTTGCACTTCCAATCTGTAGTCCAACAATTGGTCCAATTGCAACTCCAACATTTATTGCACCATATCGCAAGTTATAGACGAGTAACCGATACTCAGGCTTTGTTAAATCTGATAATAATGCTCTTGATGTTGGCTCAAAAAACGACCTACATAATCCATTTAAAGCGTTTAATAAAAAGAAACTTAAAACATGATCTGCAAGTGAAAAACCTATAAACACAAACATCCAAACAATCATGGACCAGAGCATAATCATTTTCCGGCCAAATCGATCTGATAAATTCCCTCCGATAAAACTAGCAAAAACACCAACAAGTGCACTCGTTCCAATAATAGCACCAGTCATTCCAGCTGATACACCTTTAACAGTCGTTAAATAAATCGCTAAAAAAGGGATACTCATTGACGTGGCGAACCTCGCAAATAAAGTCCCTATTATAATTGTCATTCCTAACGGATGAATATTTTGTAACTTCCCCTTCATCTTAAAAACCTACTCTCCCTGTTATCACATAAAAAAAGAAAGCAAAGGATCTGCTTTCTTTTCCCTTTTTATACTTGAGCTGTTGATACCCGAGCTGTTCTCGTTATATCCATATCTATGCCATATGTAAACTGTAATTCTTTACAAACATCTTTAATTAAAATTGCTACATTATACTTTTCATTAAATTGTAAAACGATATTTTCTACTTCTTCATATGTATACTTATATTCCCCTGTAATAACACTTTTTAGATCAAAGCATTCATTTATACAAAGTTGCACAAGTAGCTGGTCATATTTCTCAATTACATCTTCTTTCTTCCACAGTACCTCTTTTACATATAACCGATCAAACTTCACACTTTCTCGATTACAATCCGTTAAAATCCGGGTCATTTCATTTAATTCTCGATACAATTCAGAAATATTTTTGCTTAAACTAAGCAGTTTATCTACGCCATTTTCATATAACATATTCATTCCACCCCCGCATTTTCTTTTTCTTATTATAGCAAGAAAATTCTAAAAAAAGTTTCTTTCTTCTGAAATATTAGGAAACTAATTTCGATTGCTTTACAATGAAACTAGTGAACACGAAAGGGGAAAGAAAATTGGAGCAAAAATTATATTACACTGACGCTTATAAACAAGACTTTACTACAAAAGTTATAAAGCAAGATTATGATAAAGACGGTAACTTATACGTTGTTTTAAACGAAACGGCATTTTATCCGACAGGCGGCGGACAACCACATGACACTGGAACTTTAAATGGTATTGCTGTACTCGATGTTGAAGAAGTCGATGAAGAAATCCGCCACTTCATTACAGAACAATTACATACAGAAGAAGTAGAAGGTAAAATTAATTGGGAGCGTCGTTTTGATCATATGCAGCAACATGCGGCTCAACACATTTTATCTGCTGCTTTTTGGGATCATTTTAACATACCTACGATTGGATTCCATCTTGGTAGAGAAACGGTAACAATTGATTTAGAAACAGAAAATCTGCATACAGAAACAGTTGAAAAAGCAGTACAAATTGCAAACAATATAGTTTTTGAAAACCATCCAATCCGTATAGAGTGGATGAACTTAAAAGAAGCGAAAACGTTACCCCTTCGTAAAGAACCGACTATGACTGAAAATATACGCGTTGTTATGATCGAAAACTTTGATTATAACGGCTGTGGCGGAACACACCCGAAACGTACTGGTGAAGTAGGTCCTATTCAAGTTCTTAGCTGGGAACGCAATAAAGGTGGCATACGACTAACGTTTATCGCTGGCTGGCGCACACTAAAACTTGTGGGGCAACAGCAACAAATTATGAAGGATGTTTCCAAACAATTAAACAGTAGCGAAAGTGATATTCCAGCAAAAGTAGCACAACTGCTTACTTCTCAAAAAGAAAACGAAAAAACAATACAAACAATGACTGAAAAATTATTATATGCAGAGGCAAACGAACTACTTCAACACCCTACCGAAATACATGCTGGCATACTTATTTCTAAAATGTTTACAAATCGTTCTATGCAAGAAGTCGCAAAGCTTTCTGCTATTATTACAGAACAACAAGAGCACGCCATTACATACTTTGTCATTGAAAATGATGACAAACTACAATGCATCCTCGCTTGCGGAAAAACAGTCACGCTCGATATGAATGCTCTTTTAAAAGAGGCACTTCCTACAATCGAAGGAAAAGGCGGCGGAAATAAAAAGAGTGCACGCGGCGGCGGAAAAGCGGTTATGACTGGGGATGAGTTTTTAAATCAACTTGTTTCTTCTTTACAGTCAGCAGTGTAAAACATGTTTATGAAGGATAGCTAACGGCTATCCTTCAACTATATTTACAGGCCTACATTTTGTTTCAAGCCTTGATAACTCCCTGCATTTGCAAACCCTTCATTTACCAATTTTATAAAAGTTTCCGAAAAACCATAATGACTTAATTCGTTAATCGGTACCATTTGCACATCATGAATTGGATTATGATCAAACTCATTAGAAGGTAGCGTAATTTCTCCCTCAATCCTTTCAAGCAGAAACGTAATATGTAATAAAGATGGCCTAACATCTGGTTTATCACAAACATAGAGTAGCTTCTTAATTTTAACTTCTAACCCTGTTTCTTCTCTCATTTCTCGAATCATCGCTACTTCTAACGTTTCACTATTCTCTACCCTTCCCCCAGGTAAAGACCAATTGCGATTAGCTACTTTTTGGTTTACTAGCAATAACTTTTCATCTTCAATTAAAATTCCAGTTACACGAACTTGCATTACATTTTCCATATATAATCTCCTCTTCCCGTTATATTTACAAATTAATCCTTCCACAAAAAGAACGTATGTTTTATAATTAAAGAAAATTATGGAAGAAAGAAGTTGTTACATTTATGCGTCCACTTTTAACAAAGTTTATATCACTTGAAGATTTCCAAAACTATTATTGGTTAAAAGCAGAACTCCAAACATTTTGTCGTGAGCATGGTTTGCCAGCTAGTGGCTCTAAGATTGAAATAACCGAGCGTATCTCCCATTATTTACATACTGGTAAAATATTAAAAAACAGCTCTGTTCAAAAGGTGAGTAAAGCTTCCCTCTCTTATAAAGACCTTTCTCTTCAAACAATTATTACTAACAATCACCGCTGTAGCGAAGATGTTCGTGCTTTTTTCAAAGAAAAAATCGGAGCAAACTTCCGCTTTACAGTAGCTCTTCAAAAGTTTTTTAAAGAGAATGTTGGCAAAACATATGAAGACGCGATAACGTTTTGGTATGAAGAGAACGAACGAAAAAAAGATCCTACTTATAAAACAACTATCAGCCCGCAGTTTGAATACAATCGCTTTACTCGCGACTTTTTCGAAGATCCAAATAACAAAGGGAAATCAAAAGCTGATGCTATCGCTGCTTGGAATGAAATAAAAGTAAAACCTGGTAGCAATGCTTATGTTCCTCAAAAAGTAGAAAACTAGTTCCTTTCTAGTCTTCTACTTTCTCAAATAATAAAGCAAGCCCTATTCCGCCCCCAATTCCTAACGTCGTAATTCCATACTTCATATACTCTCTTTGCGCTTGATAAAACAAACGTGTTACAAGCATAGCCCCAGATGCACCGTACGGATGACCGAGCGCAATTGCACCACCATTTACATTTAATTTCTCGTACGGAATTTGTAACGTCTTTGCACAAGCAACAACTTTTGAAGCAAATGCTTCATTTATTTCAAAATAATCAATGTCCTCTACTTTCATATTCATTTCGTTTAGTAATTTGTTCACCGCAAATATTGGACCAGTCCCCGGAAGGTTGGGATCCACTCCAACTACAGCACTGCGAACGAAACGAAGAACAGGTTTGTATCCTAACTTTCGAGCTTGCCGCTCTTCCATTACAAGAACCGCACATGCCCCATCATTTACACTACATGAGTTTCCTGCCGTTACTGTACCATTTTGTAAAAATGCAGGTTTTGTTCTTTTAATTATTCTTTCATACTTTATTTCTCGTTTTATAGCCTCATCTAAAGACCCATTAAAAGAAAGTATTTCATCTTGTAAATATTCATTTTCTAATGCTTGTAGTGTTCGTTTATAACTGAGGCAAGCATACTCGTCTTGCATTTCTCTCGTGATGTTATAACGTTCTGCAACATATTCAGCCGCTACTCCCATACTAGGATCGCCAGTTGTTTCCGGTGAAAATCGCGCTCTATTTTGAAAAGGTGATGTACTTGTACTCTCTACTCCTCCTGCAATATAACAATTACCTGCCCCGCCTTGAATGAAATAACATGCGGTGCGAATCGCTTCCAACCCGGCACCACATTGCCGGTCAATCGTTACACCCGGAATATGTTGACCAAGCCCTGCTTCTAAAGCAGATAATCTCGCAATATTCCCTCCTGGCCCAACAACATTCCCTAATATAACATCATCTATTTCTCTCTCAATTCCTTTACTTAAAAATGTGAGAAGCGGGGCTGATAGGTGCTGAACTTCATAGTCTTTTAACATCCCATTCTTCTTACCAATAGGTGTCCTTTTTGCTTCTACAATAACCGCTCTATTCATATATCTTCTCCCGGTTTTCAATCATACTTTTTGCTGCAATACGAGCGATTTTCCCGCTGTCTGTATACGGTATTTCATCTACAAAATGCCACTCTTTCGGTATTTTAAACGAGGATAATCGTTGTAAGCAAAAACTCCTTAATTGTTGCCTCGTAGCACTTCCTTTGACGATGGCGACAGGCTTTTCACCCCAATAACTATCATTCACACCAACTATAACTATTTCATCTACAGCTGGATGTTCATGTAATACACTTTCTATTTCTTCTGGAAAAATATTAATTCCTCCAAATAAAATCATATTCTTCTCTCTACCGACAATATAAATAAAGCCTTCTTCATCTTCATAACCTACATCTCGCACCGTCATCCAGCCATCTGCATTCAACTCTGGAACTAAACTTCCGCCCAATATGTATCCCATAAAAAACTGATCACTTTTCACATAAACAGTTCCTACCTCACCTTTCTGTACTTCTTCACCTGCTCCATTACATATTCGAACTTGCACATTGTGACAAGGTTTCCCTACTGAATTTGGCCTTCTTTCACTCTCTTCATCAACTAATGCTGTTACAAAACTTAGTTCCGATGCACCGTAAAATTCATATTTTTGCGCATAAGGAAATATACTCTTTATTTTTTCTTTCGCCTCAGCTTCCCATTTCGCTCCTGACGAAATAATTTTCAATGTATTTTCTATTACTCTCTTTTCTTTATATAAAGATTCTAGCATTGTCGGAACTGTATACATGACCGAAATTTTTTCCGTTTCTAACTTATCCAACACTTGATTTGGAATAAACTTTCTCATAATATGCACCGTTTGTCCTATATATAATGCACTTATTGCCCCGTATAAAAAAAGAGAATGAACGAGCGTTCCAGTTATTAAAATAGAATCTTCCTTTTTCATATGAAAGTCATGTACATTACAATCAAAGCTATGAATCCACGATTGTTGTGCACGTAAAAATGCTTTTGCCTTTCCAGTCGATCCTGATGTAAACCCCATATAAAAAGGAGCATGTTGTACATTTTCTACAGGATAATATGCAGGCAGTTTGTTCTCTATCATTCTTTTCCACTCATCAATTTCTATTACTCTTCCTTCCTCTCCCGATATATCATTCAACTTATATCGTTCCGTCACAATCATATCCGGATTACTGATTACTAGTCTTTCCTTTAGCTCATCCTTTTTCCATTTTATATCTAATGGCACACAAACCCATCCGGCCATAGCAGCACCAGCAAATAGTTGTAAAAACTCGATACGATTTTCTAATACAATTGCTATCGTTTTATTCTTTGACTTTTTTTCATCCAACCAGCTTGCTACTTTACACACTGACCCAAACCACTCTTTATATGTTAAAACTCGATCATTTTCCTTTATTGCTATTTTATTCGGTTGTAAGGAAGCATGCTTTTTATATTCTTTTGTAATCCCCATATGAGACGTCCTTTCTCTTAAAAATAATAAAAAGAAACACGCAATGAACGTGTTTCTTCTCTTTTTTATCCCGCATTTGTATATTTCCCACTCTTTAAAGCAGGCGTAATAATATGTTTCAATGAACGGTGTAATTTTGTTACAAGAACTGCTGCAATAATTACTTTTATACAATCCCCTGGTAAGAACACAGCACTTACTTTCATCGTCTGCCATATAGAAATATCCATTACGAAAGCTTGTACAATAATACCAAATACATAAACTACGAAAATACCACCAATTATATTAATGCATAGTACTTTTATTATAGAAACTTCACGTAAACGCTCAATTAAATAACCAATGACAAACGCTCCAACAATATAACCAAGTAAATATCCTGCACTTGGCCCAACAAATACACCAAAGCCACCACGTCCACCAGCAAGTAATGGTGCTCCAACTCCTACAATAAGTAAGAAAACAAGTTGACTTAATGCACCAAGACGTGATCCTAACAGTCCACCAGCAAGCATAACACCAAGTGATTGTAATGTAATTGGAACTGGTGTAATAGAAAGAGCAATTGGAGGAATTAATCCTAACACTCCCATAATAGAACTAAATAAAGCGACGAAAACTAAGTTTTTTGTATTCATATTTGCTTCTCCTATTTGTAAACTAAAAACGTTTTTCAGATAACATATTATAGAAGTTATATTATATTTCTATCTAGAATTTGTCAACTTATTTTCATAATAGGTTTACAAATATGAATTCCATTATTCCCCTTTACGCAAATGCTCAAGTTCTTTCCGAAGCGCTTGTTTTAAAAACTTCCCAACAGATGTTTTCGGTATTTCTTCCATAAATACAATATCGTCTGGCAACCACCACTTTGCAAACTGCGGTTTTAAAAACGCATATATTTCTTCTTTTGTTACTGTACTATTTTTCTTTTGAACAACGCAGGCAACTGGTCGCTCTTGCCACTGCGGATGAGGAACGGCAACGACAGCTGCTTCAAATATAGCATCATGTGCCATTAAAGCATTTTCAAGGTCCACTGAAGAAATCCATTCTCCCCCACTTTTAATAACATCTTTCGTACGGTCAACAATTTTCACGCAACCTTCCTCATCGACTGTGACAACATCTCCTGTATATAACCATCCATCACGAAAACCTTCGACAGTACGCTCATCGTTATAATAGCTTTCAGCGATCCATGGTGCTCGTAAACAAAGTTCTCCCATCTCTGTACCATCCCACTTCACTTCACCATTTGTACCGACTACTTTCATCTCTACACCAGGTACAAGATACCCTTGTTTTGATCGAATTTCTAATTGCTCTTCATACGATAATTCTGTTTCATAACTTTTTAAACGCGCAAGTGTTACGAGTGGGCTCGTTTCCGTCATACCATATGCATGGATGAAAGGAACATTATGTTTCTGTTCAAATGCTTTAATAACACTTTTCGGTGCAGCTGCACCACCACATAGTATTCTCGTCATACTAGATAAATCGTAACTATTATTTTCTAACTCTTGTAATACACCGAGCCAAATTGTCGGCACACCAGCAGCTAACGTCACTTTTTCAGATTGGATCATTTCTAATAAAATTTTTGGTGTAAACATCGGTCCTGGAAGAACTTGTTTTGATCCAAACCACGTAGCAGCGAAAGGAAGTCCCCAAGCATTCACATGGAACATCGGTACAATCGCCATTGCTGCATCACTTTCCGATAAAGCAGCTGTATCCGCTAAACCAAGTGCCATACAATGCAATACAGTACTACGATGCGTATATACAACACCTTTTGGATTTCCTGTAGTCGCCGACGTATAACACATACCAGCAGGTGTGTTTTCATCAATATCTTTTACAAATTGGAAATTTGGATCGCCTTCTTCTAATAGCTTTTCATAATGATATACAGGTTCTAGCGTAGTATTTGGAAGTTCATCTTTATCAGTCATAATAATGTAAGCTTGTACAGCTGATAGTTGTGATTGAATATTTTCAACGAGCGGTACGAGATCTTCATCTATAAGTAGAATGCGATCTTCTGCGTGCTGAATAATATATGAAATATGTTGAGGAGATAAACGAATATTAATTGTGTGCAAAACAGAAGCAATACCTGGAATAGCAAAATACGCTTCCACATGTCGATGATGATTCCACGCTAACGTTCCTATACGCTCGCCTTCCTTAATTCCTAACTTTTTTAACGCACTGGAAAGCCTTCTCGTCCTTTCACCTAACTGCTTATACGTTAACGTCGTAATTGTATCATGTGTCCGTGAAACAATTTCTTTCTTTGAAAACAATTTTTCTGCTCTTTCCATCATAGAACTAATTGTTAGCGGTACATTCATCATCATATTGGTTATATCCCCCTTTAAAGCGTTTTCATTTTTCGTTTATTATAACAGACTCTCGTAAATAATTACGACATTTTTCTGTATTTTCTGAATTATTTCTTTGGAAATAATTCAGAAAATACTAAGAGAAAATATACTAAAATTCCTTCTTACGATATATAAATACCGAAATAACAAAAGAAAAGATATATATGATAACGCCAAATATTGTATATAGAATTGAAACGTATACAGATAAATTTAAATTTGATATTGGAAATTGTTTTATTAAATAGCCAATTACACTTTGTAATCCAAAATAAATAACAAGTCCCCCACATGCGCCTCCAATTGTAATAGCATCAGATTTTTCTGCTCCAAAAATATAGAGGAGTGGATAGGCTATTGCTCCGGCATTAAGGATGATGAACGTCCCTAAAGAAACACTCTTAAATATATCATCATCAATTGGCGTATCTGAAACTGAAGCATGTACGTAAAATATGCTATACGATAATAAAGTACCAATAATTACAACTATAAAATAGAAAAGGTAGTGACTTTGCACAATGTTATTTCTAGTAACCGGTAAAGTAAGTACATATTTTTCATAACCCGACTTACTCTCATACTTAATAACTTCAAGTGCAGGAATTGCAGCAAATAAGATAATGAATGTAGCAATTAAACGGTACATTGAAGCATTACCAAAATAAAAAACAAATCCCGATCCTAATATCGCTATTCCCATAAACGTCAAGAAAGTTCGATACACTAGATAATAGTTTGTCAATAATAAACCTTTCATTTATTTTTCACTCCTTGTTAATAAAACACTTATTTCTTCTATCGAAATGGTTCTATGAGCAATCCCATTTGGTAGTTTATGCACATCTGATACAAGTACATTGAAATAAGAACCATTATTCCTTTTCACCACAACTATATCTTTGTTGATTAAAGTTAGTTGTTCCTCATCAACATCTACAATGGCATAATTGTCTAAAACCTTATCCTTTTCTTCATTCAATAAAATTTCTCCATCTTTTATCACAATAAGGTGACTAGCTATTTTTTCTACATCACTCATAATATGTGAAGAAAGTAATATACCACCATTACTTTTATTCACAAAACTTTTTAATTCCTCTAACACCTGCTCCCTAGATGAAGGATCAAGACCTCCCGTCGCTTCATCTAGAATTAATAATTTGGCATTATGTGATAATGCAACAGCTATAGATAGTTTCATCGACATTCCACGGGAAAACCTACCTACTTTTTCATAAGTAGGTAAAGAGAAAGAATGAACTAATCGGTAAAAATTTTCTCTATCCCAAGAGTCAAACATCTTTTCAAAAACCTTATTTAGTTGTTTTATTGTAAGATGAGCCGGGAGATTCATAGCATCAAATACGACTCCAATCTTCCCCTTATTCTTGGCATCTTTATTTATATTTTCTTTACCAAATATTTTGACTGTACCACTATCTTTAGAAATTAATTGTAGTACTGTTTTAAAAGTTGTTGATTTCCCTGCCCCATTGTCACCAATGAATCCAACAATTGATCCAGACGGCACATTGAAAGAAACATCTCTTAAAACAACTTTGTTTCCAAATGATTTACTTAAATTTTCAATTTCTAGAAGATTTGACATCATTACACTCCTATCTTAACTTTTCATAAAAGTATGTTTTCTCCTATTAAAAATTATCCACTTTTTCTCTCACTTTCTTTTTCAGTTTAAAAATAAGACGATTACTATATTCTTTATTTTCTACTAAAATTCGATACACCTCTAATACTCCTAACACACGAACAAAAAGATAGACTCCAATTGCAATAAGTACAACACAGTAAGGGTAATACTGCACTAATTCTCCTGAAGTGATATGCTTTTTCTCAAACAAAAACGGTATTGCGCCTGCGGCTATAAAACAAAATCCAATGATCATTACTGCCGCATACTTTTTCTTAATAATCGCATATCTTTTTGTCAATTCTTTTAGAAAGTTTTGATCAAATAATAGTTCTTCTTTTTTCAATACATTGTATCGACTCTCTTCTATCGTTGCAGGTACCATCATTGCTCCAATTCCAAGAACAGCAATAATAATGACAAGGAATGTCGACATTGTTGCATTTTCTTTAAATAATAAATACGGTATTGTCGATAAAATGAGCAAACTAAATCCTAACGCAATATATTTAGAAATCTTTTGTCCATACACTACATACCCTTCTGCCATTTCCTGACTTACGTAATATCCATCTACATTTTCATTACTTTGCTCAGCAGTTTCCTTTAATAAATAATCCAATGATACTTCAAATACATTTCCAATCATTATTAACTTTTCAGTTTCAGGAAAACCTTGACCGTTTTCCCATTTACTAACCGCTTGCCTTGTTGTGTTTAATTTCTCGGCTAATGCTTCTTGAGAAAGACCTTTTTCTTTTCTTAATTTAAAAAGCTTCTCACCAAATCCCATATGTGTGTCCCCCTTTGTTTTCTTACCTAAATTGTATGTAAACATTGCACTTATCTCTATCTTCCTATGGTTGCACTTTGTCAACTTACGGTTGCGATTGTGTTATATAGCCATTTTCTATACAATTTAGCTAGTTTTCTTTTATCATTATGGTGTGAACAAAAATACTCTATACCAATAACCAATTATAATAATTAAAGGTAATTATTGTTATAAAAAATAAAAACTCCCTTATTCATTTAAAGGAGTTTTCGATATGAAATATTCCAAGAAAGGCTAATTTTCTTTCTCATATTAATTCACAATTTCTTCTATACATTTTTGCATGTTGTGCAACGATTAATAAGCATCCCACACAGTATATGTTGTCATCTCTTTATATAAGGCGTATTCATATATATGTAAAATATTACTCCTATTAATTTCTCTAATAAAACCACTTCTCAATTATCATAACGGCTTCTGCTTAAACTTTTCATAATGTCGTACTTTTAATAAAAGGACATTCCCGCAATCTGTACAAATATAAGCATCTACTGGTGAAGATGTGAACATCGTCTCCTTTTTCCGTATTTGTGCATAACCGACAAACTCACCTTCTCCTATATTTTGAGAACCACAATTAGAGCATGTCTGCACGTCTTTCTGTTTCATGAGAGCACCACCTTTAATCTGTTTCTACTCCCTTCGACAGTTCACTTCCATTTCCCTTCCAAAAAACCTCTTATTCTCTTACATTTCAACAGGAATCTCAGAACAAACATCGTATATGTACTATGAAATATATTTATTGACGGAGGAACTTTATGGGTACGATTATGACGTTTAATACAGCTCAAGAAATTGAAAACGCAGAAATACATATGCTCTCTTCTAGATTAACGCTATTACAAGCAATAAACGGAAATCCAATGCAAGTACAAATGAAAAAGTTCGGTAGTGCCACTGCTTTTTCATCAAAAGTAATTGCTGGTCCGGCTTTTAATACGGTAAAAGGTATTACATTTACAAATACAGATGAGTTAGATGAAATTATCTCTTATTATCAATCACTACAAATCCCTTGTCGTTTTGAAATTACACCCGCTCAAGGTACAGCTGAACTATTTCATTACTTATCTGAAAAAGGTTTTTATCAATCTAGCTTCCATACCGCTTTATATAGTATACCGAGAGAAAATCCATCCCTTCTTCCTCCTAACATTTCAGTACGCCAACTAAAAGAAAATGAATTTCATATTTTTGCTGACATATATGTACGTGGTTTTAACATGCCATCCTTTACAAAAGATGGCGTGCGCCAAAATAACGAAATTCTTTACGATAAACCAGGATGGTATTTTTTCATAGCCGAAGTTCAAAATACTCCTGCAGGCATTGGTGTTCTGTACATAAATAATGGGATTGCTTCATTAGCTGCTTCTGCTACTTTGCCAGAATTTCAGCGTAAAGGCTGTCATACTGCCTTAATTCAAAAACGAATTGAGACAGCTATTGAATCCAATTGTCATTTAATAGTCGGACAAGCAAGGTTCGGTAGCGGCAGTCAAAATAATATGGAACGTGCCCATATGAAAATCGCTTATACGAAATCAATATGGACTGCAAAAGACATATAATTAACATTCCTTCTCCTTGCATTACAATTTTATACATTCTATGACAATTCTTTTTCTATACCATTAATCATTTGAATATTCAAACTAGATTTGTTACGCTATTATTAGATACATCATTCAACTTGCAATATGAAAAGAAAATTCTCATCAAACTACAAGGAGGAGAAATGTATGACTAAACATGATCATGGTTTAAAAGAAAAAGTAGAAGGTGCTATTGATAAAGTAAAAGGCGAAGTAAAAGAAGTTGTCGGGAAAGTAACTGACAATAAAAAATTACAAGCTGAAGGAAAATGGGATAAAGTAAAAGGCACTACTAAAGATACGGTTGGTAATGTGAAAGAAAAAGTACATGAATATAAAGAGCATAAAAATGAGAAATAAAAAAGAGCCCAATGGCTCTTTTTTATTTCCCTTCATTCTTCTCTAACACATACAAATCTTCTTCAATATTAGATAATTTCTCTGTTACAAGCTTTCTAGCATCTCCAATTGCTTGATTGTATGCAAATGGTCCTACTAATTTAATCATTTCTTCTATTAAACGCTCTGCTTGGAAGCGCCCAATTTCATCTAAATCTTCTTCAACGAAAAATTGCTGAATTTGTGCTACTAGCTCTTCTTTTTTATCATTTGGTATTTTTATATTCATCATTATTTATTACTCCTCTATATGTAAGATAGTACGTTTCTTAACTCTACCATAGAAAAACGCTTTCCAGGACAACTTTTTGTAACGCCTTCCAGCTCCCTATGACCGAGTATATTTTCTTTCTTTATAGCAAACTGCTTCATAAACATTTTACATAAAGAATATAATGCATTCATTTGCGCGGTCGTTGGATCATATTTATCAAAATTACCCGTCATACATATTCCAATTGTATCTCTATTATTATCTTTCGCATGTGCTCCAATATGTAAACCACGTCCTTCGACTACAGTTCCATCTTCTTCAATAAAATAATTATAACCGATCCCGCTCCACCCTCTTACTTTTTGATGAAATTCATGTGTTTTATACACATCCCATCCATCTTCGGATGTATGGTGGATAATCAGTTTATTTACTTTTTCTAAAGGAACTAATTCATCTTGAAATGTTAAATTAACACATTTAATTTCCATTTGAACATCCCCCTTAAAAATCAATCATCATAATTGTTTTATCATCTGGTCGTATTCTCTTTTCCCCTTCTAGCTCTTCAATAATTGCTACATATTCATTTATACTATTCTTTCTTATATATGCAACAGTTTGTTCGAGTGGCCAATCTGGGTGGAATAATCCGTCTGAACAAATAAAAATCCCACTCACTTCATCTATATGTAATTCCCCATGCTGCAAATAATGAATCGCTTCTTTCATTCCATTCGCAACGGAATACCCCTCCTCCACATTTGCAAGATAACGATTATATTTTAACTGTTCTCGCACATCTTGAAAAACATGTTCTTCCGGTACAGATAATCCCTTTTTACGATCTTCTTCTCTTTTCTTTTTTGCCCGTTGACTAATTCCTTCAACCGTGTCTTTCGTTAATACTTGCATCGTTCCATTTTGAAGTATTGCAACAATCATACAGTCCCCTAATTGTGCATATTCAATTTTCTCACCAACTATTTGGACTGCCGCGATACATGTGCACCACAAATGCTCTTTTTTTCTCGTGTCTACTTCATATTCTAACATTTTTCTTTGCAATGCTTCATTTGCTTTTGCAACTGTAACTGGTAAACTATGATTTTCACGTAATGAAGCAAAATAACTTGCAAATAAATGTGAAGCGATGTATGCTCCATTATGTCCCTTATCATCACAAAACGGGACAAGTGGTGTTGCACCGTCACATACACCATAAATCTTATTTTCTTCATTACAAAAATAAGAATCCTCACATTCTTGCTTCAATGGGCTTTTCTGTTGATATGTTTTTATCTCCACAACTGTATCCCCTTTCAAATAATAAAATACTCAAATTCTTTTGATTAATCTAATTTCCCGAAATAAACTGTTTTTACCCAAAACTTTCAATATCATATATAATCTTGAAATAATATGAATTTTCTAGTGAAGGACGGGAAAGAGATGGTCAGATTTCTTGGTGTTATTATTGGTTCTATTATTATTGCGATTGCCTTTAATCTTTTCCTTATCCCCCACAAAATTTTAAGTAGTGGAATTGGCGGAATTGCTATTATTTTAGGGATTGTAACTCCTGTAAACACAGGTATTATTAACTTTGTATTAAACTTACCTATCCTTATTTTAGGATACATAGGTCTTGGAAAAAAAGTAATTTTTAACACGATTATCTCTGTTATTGTATTATCTGTTGCATTATACTATGTTCCAGTGAAAGTCGTCGCAACAGATCCGCTTTTATCATCTATCTTTGGTGGTGTCATTGCCGGAGCTGGTATCGGTCTTGTTTTTAACTGTAATGGATCAACTGGTGGATTTGATATTATCGGTATGTTGTTATCTCGCAAACGAGACATTAAACTTGGCGGATTCCTTATTGTTTTAAATGCAGTCGTTGTAATCATTGCAGGATTCTTCTTCACTTGGGATGTCGCTCTTACAAGCTTACTTTCGATTTATGTAACTGGTAAAGTTATTGATGCTATTCATACGAAACATCGGAAGGTTACACTTATGATTGTAACAAATGAAGCAGAAAAAATGAAAAAACAACTTCTTTCAACTGTTGTACGTGGAATTACATTACTTGATGGCGAAGGTGCTTATTCTAGCGAAAAGAAACGTGTACTTATGACAGTTGTTTCTCGTGAAGAATTAGCAAGTATGAAATTAACAATTTCTGAAATTGATCCTCATGCATTCGTTAACATTACAGAAACGGTTGAAGTATTAGGATTATTTAGAAAAGCTTAAAAAACTAGGTGGATTTCCACCTAGTTTTTATTTTCCATAAATTCAATTCGATTTCCGAACGGGTCTGACACATAAAATCTAATTACATCTGGTCGTGCATGATCATCTATTACTTCAATACCTTTCTTTATTAACTCTTGTCTAAATTCATCTATTTTTAAAACATAAAAAGCTGGATGCGCCTTTTTAGCTGGATTGAAGTTTTGCTCAACTCCAATATGAATCTCTTGATTTCCACACTTAAACCAACATCCACCACGCTTCTTTAATTCCTCTGGCTTCGGGATTTCCTCCATACCTATTGTTTCACCATAAAACGCTCGTGCTTCTTCTTCACAACCTACAGGCGCAGCTACTTGTACATGATCGATACCTTGAATATAATTTCTCATTTTCTCTCCCCCTCCTCTACCCTAATGTTATACAGAAAACCCACTTTTGTATCTTACAAAAGGTTTATAAAACAATATAAGCTCCCCTTATTACCACCTGGCACTCACTTTGCAAAAAATAAAGAAAACAAAATTTATTATATAACTTCTATTTTTTATAGAAATACACGTTACATCTATATTATAGTTATGAATAGACAAATCTTTTTAGATGCTATTTGTACGGAGGAACTATTATGAGTCGTAAAAAATATTCATCAACTCAAAGAAAACGTCATCCGAACATTTCTAGACGTTTGCGAAACCATATACAAGATCGTTCATTAACAGAAATGTACGCATCTCTGTTCAAACATAATCCTGATAGTATTATTTCATTAAATTTGGAGGGCATTATTTTACATATAAATCCTTCTGCCGAAAAAACATTAGGTTACAGTTCCTTAGAATTAGAACAGAAAAATATTACCTCTATTTTAGAAGCCCATATTTCTGAACAAGTATTACAAAATATAAAGAATACGGAAGCGGATAATCAACAAGAGTATATTTTATCTATTTATCATAAAAATGGATTCTTATTAGACGTCGTAACAAAACTAGTTCCTATTTTTGTCCAAAATCGTCTAACTGGCGTATATGCCATTATGAAACCTCTTGAAAAATCAGAAAGAATTGAGAATATGCTAAAAGAAAGTGAGAAGAGATTACGTACATTAGTGGACTCCATGCCTGCGTTTGTTATATTTAAGGATCATGAAGGACGCTGGCTTGAAGCAAATGACTATGCACTTTCTTGTTTCAATTTCCACCATGTACCTTATCACGGGAAAAAAGATAGTGAACTCATTCAATATAACGAAGCCTACCGAGAAGCTTTTTTACATTGTGAAGAAGTCGACGAACTAGCATGGCAACAAAGACAAATTCTTCATGGTGAGGAATTCATTATTCATAGAGATGATTCCGACCTAATATTAAGTATATCGAAAGTTCCACTTTATCATCCTGACGGATCGCGAAAAGGTCTTATCGTAATGGGAAGAGACGTTACCGAGCTAAAAGAAACGGAAAAGTTATTACGAAAATCAGAAAAGCTCGCAGTAGTCGGACAACTGACAGCTGGAATCGCCCATGAAATTCGAAATCCACTCACTTCTCTAAAAGGTTTTCTAACATTGCTACTCCCTGAAATAAATGAGGAGCAAAAATGGTATATCGATGTTATGTTAAGTGAGATTTCACAGATGGAATCTATCACTAGTCAATTCATGGCGATGTCTAAACCACAAGTATTATCTATCCAAACTTGTAACATACAAGCTTTAATTGAAGAGGTTGTTACATTTATTTTACCAACTGCTATTATGCATAGTGTTCATATTATTATGGATCATTTTGATTACAAACATGATATTCAATGTGATGGTAACCAACTAAAACAAGTTTTTATAAATATATTAAAAAACGCGATAGAAGCGATGCCAAATGGCGGAAATATTTACATCCAAACAAAACCATTAGATGATACCTTTATTTTAATACGGATTATCGATGAAGGTTGCGGTATCCCAGAAGATCGTGTCTCTCGTCTAGGCGAACCATTTTACAGTTTAAAAGAAAAAGGAACGGGACTAGGATTAATGATGTGTTACAAAATAATTGAGGAACATCATGGTAAATTACACATTGCAAGCGAATTAAATAAAGGTACAATCGTTGACATTCAATTACCGCTTTCTTCGTCTCATCTTGCAATTCAGTCGTAAATAATAAAAGAAGCATCTGCTAAGTGTTAGCAGATGCTTCTTTTTTAAAATGCTTTGTCATACCATTCTTTTGCTTTTTCTACTTCACTCATTGTTAATTGATGCCCTCTATTTTCCCAATGCATTGTTACATTAGCGTTTGCATTTTCTAATAGTACCTGTAATTCCTCTGATTCTGCTGATGAACAAATCGGATCATTTGTCCCAGCAGCAATGAACACGGATTTCCCTACTAAATTAGGCAATTGTGTTCCTCTTCTAGGCACCATTGGGTGATGAAGCACAGCACCTTTTAATGCATTTTCGTAATGGAATAATAAGCTTGCCGCAATGTTTGCTCCATTTGAATACCCGATAGCTACAATGTTATTTCTATCAAATTCATATGCTTTTGCAGCTTCATCTAAAAAATCATTTAATTCCTTCGTACGGAAAATCAAATCTTCTTCATCAAAAATGCCTTCTGCCAATCTACGGAAGAAACGTGGCATGCCATTTTCTAATACATTTCCTCTAACACTTAATACAGATGCTTCCGGATCAACTATTTCTGCAAGTGGTAATAAATCTAATTCGTTTCCTCCTGTACCATGAAGTAATAACAACACTGGTTTTGACGTATCTTTTCCTTTTTGAAAAACATGTTTCATCATAATCCTTTTCCCCTTTCAATCACTTTAATCTAAATGTCTCACTTCAAACGGCAAAAGCGTTTGTTCAATCTGTTTTCTATGCTGTTCATATTGTTCCGGTAATTTTAATTCCTCACCCATCGTCTCCAACGATTCATCATGAGCGAAACCAGGAGGATCTGTTGCAATTTCAAATAAAATCTCACCATGTTCTCTAAAATAAATTGCGTTAAAATAATTACGATCTTTTACAGGAGTTACGTGGTATCCAAAACGGGACACATGCTCTTTCCAGTCTAGCTGATCAGCATCGTCACTCGCTCTCCAAGCAATATGATGCACTGTACCAACGCCCATTTGGCCACGACCGATTGTTGATAACCTCAAGTCGATAATATTTCCAATATTAGCAGAAGAACGGAATCGAACGAATTCACCCTCTTCTCCAATTTTCTCAAGACCCATAATATGTTCTAACAGTTCAGCAGTTTTTTGAGGCTGTGCCGATAATAGAACCGCACCACCAAATCCTTTAATTGCTACTTCTGGCGTAACTTCTCCAAACGTCCAATTATTTAATTCACCCTCTTCTCTTTCTACTAATTCTATATGCAAACCATGTGGATCATCAAATTCTAAATACCGCTCTCCAAATCGAGTCATTTTTGTATATGAAACATCGAATTTTTCTAATCTATTCTCCCAAAACTCCATTGCACCTTTTGGTACAACATAAGAAGTGATACCTACTTGACCGTCACCAATAACTCCTTGACGAGCACCTGCCCATGGGAAAAACGTAATAATTGTTCCAGGCTTTCCTCCTTCATTACCAAAATAAAGATGGTACGTACCCGGATCATCAAAATTTACTGTTTGTTTCACTAAACGTAAACCTAATACACCAGCATAAAAATCTACATTTTCTTGTGGATGTCCTACAATTGCTGTAATGTGATGTATCCCCATTGTTTTCTTTTCCATTTCGTCCACTCCTTTTTAATTCATTATAAAAATTGCTTTACATTAAAATTCATTATTCATTTTGTCCATACTAGAAAGTAAAATCCGTCATGATAATTTTATCTCGAATTCGAGATATTGATTGTAAAATTACACATTAACGTTTAACTTATCGAAATTATCTCGATTTCAAGATAGTTTCCAAAAAATTTACTCACTTTAATACCATAATCAGTGGGGGCTTACTGCCCATTAAAGTGGGATAAAACGTGGTTTAGAATATCATTTACCTCGAAATTAATACTTATTATAAGTTACTTACTTTTCTTTGTCAACAAGTTACTTATTTCATTTAAAATGAAAAGGGAGTAAACGCTATTCACCGTTTACTCCCTTTTCAAATCATTTCGTTTCTTCTTCCAGCACTGCTTCCATCTCATTAAATTCACGATGAATTGCTTTAACTGGTTCTTTCGTTACTAAACTTACAACAATCACAGCTAATAAGCTACAGAAGAATCCAGGTACCATTTCATACATAGTCGCTTTTAAACTTGGAATTTGTACCCAAGTAATTACAACTACTGCACCAACAATCATCCCAGCAAGAACGCCCCATTTGTTCGTTCTTTTCCAATATAAACTTAATAAAATGGCAGGTCCGAATGCTGAACCAAATCCTGCCCAAGCATAACCGACGAGTGTTAAAATTGTATCACTTGGATGATACGCTAAAACAACTGCGATCATAGCTACTACTAAAACTGACAGTCTACCGATAAATACAAGTTCTTTATCACTTGCGTTACGACGGAAAAATGTTTTATAGAAATCTTCCGTTACTGCACTTGAAATAACAAGTAATTGCGAGGAAATACTACTCATTATAGAAGCTAATATAGCTGACAATAAAAACCCGGTAATGTACGGATGGAATAAAATGTTTGAGAATGTTACAAAGACCATTTCTGGGTCTTGTAATGTCCCATTATTTTTAGCATAGTAGGCGATACCAACCAAGCCAGTAAGCATTGCACCTATAATGGAAATCGCCATCCAACCGATACCGATTCTACGAGAAGTTTTCAAATCTTTAATAGAGGCAATTGCCATAAAGCGGACAATAATATGTGGTTGACCAAAATACCCAAGACCCCATGCTAAAAAGGAAATAATACCAAGAATTGTGGTCCCTTTAAACATATCTAAATGCGATGCATCAACTTGCTTAATCGTATTGTATGTCTCTGTTACACCACCGACATCTGTAAAAGCAACAATTGGTACTAATACGAGAGCAATAAACATAATACACCCTTGCACAAAGTCGGTCCAACTTACTGCTAAAAAACCACCGAATAGTGTATAAGCAACTACGACACCGACAGTTACAAATAAACCAATTTTATAATCAAGGTTGAAAGAATTTTCAAACAAACGTCCACCTGATACTAAACCAGCCGACGCATAAAATGTGAAAAATACTAAAATGACGATAGCGGAGACAAAACGAAGTATTTTCGTACGATCTTTAAATCGATTCTCTAAAAAGTCTGGAATCGTAATTGAATCATTAGCCACTTCTGTATACGTTCGCAAACGCGGGGCAAGAATTAAATAGTTTGCATAAGCACCTATTAATAAACCTATCGCAATCCACACACTTGATAACCCTGTCGCATACATCGCACCAGGTAATCCCATTAGCATCCAACCACTCATGTCAGAAGCACCAGCTGATAAAGCTGTAACTGCTGGACCGAGTCCCCTTCCGCCTAACATATAATCTGATAAATCGGATGTCTTCTTATAAGACCAATAACCGATATACAACATACCTGCCATATAAATAGCAAGCGAAACCATAATCTCAATCTTCACCAAATCTCTCCCTTAGTTACATAAGCCATTCAAAATTTCGAAAAATGACTTTTTCTATTTTCTTGTTTTCGCTTATGGTTCCCTACCTTAACAAACATTTTTTGTTCTTTCAAGTGAACAGGTGTTTTTTACTACATATGAAAACCTTCATAAACGCCTTTATCCCAGTGGATTACCCGGGTTTCAAAAGAAATTAAAGTAAAAATATTCAGAAAATAACACGGTGTGTTTTTTCACATCTTATTTTCATTTTTCATCCGAAAAATTTTAAAAGAAAAAAGCCATACGAATGTATGACTTTCAGCTTATTGGCATCGCAAATCTCTCTTTCTCTACATATACTTTCCGGAATTTCATATAGCACCCAATACGCCAAGGTACTATATAACAAACCGCAAGGGTGTAGAAAAGAATGCCAATTGACTTTGGATCTAAACCTTGTAAATGTCTTCTAAAATAAGCACGTAAAAGAACGATAACTAAAAATGTAGCAATAAAAGCAATACTTTTTTTTGCATAAATTTGACCATCTTCTCTGATTTCATATCCACTTAAAATAATAAGTGGAATTGATAATAACAGTCCAATCCCAGCAACTATCCCAATTTTCCAACCAGCAAGTTGGATTGGTGCTGCATATAAAGAAAAACCTGGAAATAAAAAGAATAATGGCAATAATATTCGTCTTCCTTTATTTTTAATTGGTCGATTCATAGAACGCATACGTCTAAATATAACGAGCCCTATAACGAGTAAAAAAATTGTAATACTGTACGAACCTTGCTGCAAGTGAATCTCTCCCTAAAAATATTTATTTTTAAAAGCCTTTCCATTATACTCCTAATATTTTCTAAAGAATATGATTATTCCTCCTGAAAATCTTACATTTCAAATATACTTTTAAGTTCGATTTACTATAGGAAACAAATCTGAAAGAGAAACTACCCGCCCCATCTCATCCTTGAACACAATATGCTCTCTCGTTAAATGACGTGGACTCTTTACTCCCGCTGCTGCTGCAAGTGAGAACAAACTATATCTCATACTTATTATATAATTCATGACTCGCCACTTCTTCTCATACGGATCTAGCGCTTTTTGATAGTGCGGATTCGTCGTGGCAACACCAGATGGACATTGGCCAGAATTACATTGCAGCGCCATAATACAACCGCTTGCCATCATAAAACCACGTGCCGAGTTTACAGCATCTGCACCAATCGCTAAAGCAATTGCCACTTTATCTGGTGTAATTAATTTCCCCGAGGCAAACACTTTGAATTTATCACGAACACCATAATGATTCGCTGTATCAATACATGTCAGTAACGCTGGAATAAGCGGCATCCCCATACTATCTGCCATCGATTTATATGTTGCTCCTGATCCACCTTCTGAACCGTCAATTGTAATAAAATCCGGATAGATATTTAACTCTTTCATCGTTTTAAATAAATCTTCCAACGGCTCCTGCTGTCCAATTACAATTTTCATACCGATTGGTTTCCCGCCAGTTTCTTGCAAACGCTGAATAAAATAAAGTGTATCTGCTGCATTGTTCAAAAATGAAAATCGATTCGGAGAATTAATCGTCTCTCCTACTCGTACATTCCGAACAGAAGCAATTTTCTCATTTACTTTTTGCCCCTCTAAATGACCACCACGTATTTTCGCACCTTGCCCAAATTTCAATTCAAATGCTTTAATATTACTTTCTTTCACTTTCTCCATAAATTTCTCCATTGAAAAATTCCCGTCCTCATCACGGTATCCAAATAGCCCTGGACCAATTTGCGCCACGATATTCGCCCCTGTATGTAAATGTTCTGGAATAACGCCACCTTCACCAGTATTAATCCACGATCCGCCTGCCATTTTCGCTCCAAAGCCGCTCGCTAAAATATAATTTTCGCCAATCGCACCGTAAGAAGTTGCTGATGCCCCAAACATGCCATACAGTTTCCATGGATATTTACGATTTTCGCCGACGATAATTGCATCGTCTTCTTCGTATAACCAAAGATTCGTTGTATCCGCTGTCAATTTTTCTCTCCGTGAAAATAATCCTTCTTTATGAATCACATACTTTTTCCCTTCACGTTCTTGCGTTACGTTCACACTTAATTCTTCTGTTAATACCGGAAACAACGTATTAGCAATATAATAACCAGATGCTTCAAAATCTCGTTTCGACCCAAAACCAAGTATTTCAGAGCGATACTTCGCTAAAAACATAACACTTTGAAAATCGTAACGTGAAAAAGGTTTTCCATCTGTATCGTGATCAAACCAATATTGTCGGAATTCCGGCCCTATCTTTTCCAGTAAGTAACGCATTCTTCCTAAGTATGGATGTAATTTTAAAATAGAATGATGCGTCCGTTTTTTTATAAAAAATGTGATAATAAAAAAGACGATTAAAATCAACATTAATAATAGTAATATACTAATAATAACGAGTAGCGTTTCACTCATCTCGCTTCCCCCTATGAAATTCCATAATAAAAGGAGAACACTCCATGTGTTCTCCTTTTATCTTTATTCAAATTAATGTAGCAAGATGCTCTTTCGCGTCATATTCAACTAAACTTTCAGCATGTTTAATTCGATGAACAAAATCTGGATTAGCAATTAACGGTCTTCCGAATGCAGCTATGTCAATTGTTCCTTCTTGCAGTGCTTCTTCTGCCTCTTTCGGATTCAAATTACCAACCCCAACAATCGTACCATCCCAATATTTTCTTACTAATTGATGAAAATTCTTTCCGTCAGCAATCACTTGCGTATAATTCATCGTTGAAGGGTGAATCATCGTTAATCCAACTTCTTTAAACATATTTACGAATGTTTCAATTGCCAGCTCAGGGTTTTCCCACATATAAGTAGGATTATCCCCTTTAAAAGCAGAGAAACGAAGAAGTGTTTTATCAGCTCCAACTGCTTCTATTACAGCCTCTGTTACTTCTTTCATAAACGTTAACCTTTGCTTTAAGTCACCGCCATATTTATCAGTACGCTTATTAGCAAACTCATAAGTAAATTGATCAATTAAATATCCGTGTGCACCGTGAATTTCTACCCCATCAAATCCAGCTTCGATCGCGTTTTTCGCAGCTTGTGCGTATTGACTGATAACTTCTTGTATTTCTTCTAACGTCATTGCTTCTGGTGTATCAAATGGTTTACGAAAACGCGGAACATTCCCTTCTGCAGCGATTGCAGAAGGCGCTTGCGGCATTTGCCCACCAATTATTTCGTGATGACTCATACGTCCAACATGCCATATTTGAGCAATAATCGTTCCGCCTTCTTTATGTACTGCCTCTGTAACAGGTTTCCAAGAATCGATTTGTTCTTGCGTATAAATCCCTGGTACTCCTGGATTCCCTTTCGCTCTCGGACTAATGACAATTCCTTCTGTAATAATTAATCCAACTCCGTCAGCAGCACGTTTTCTGTAGTATTCCGCTACATCAGCACCAACTACTCCAGTTTCATTATCTGCAAAGCATCTTGTCATTGGTGCCATTGCTATGCGATTACGAAGAGACCAAGCTCCGACTTGAATCTGATCAAACAACTTCGTTTCTTCAATATTTTCAAAAGATCCCCAAGCGTTTACATTTGTTCCTTCATAAATACTTGCCGCTTTCTTGTTCGAACTTGTCATGTTTTTTCCCCCTAAAAAAATTCTTACTACAATCGCATCATACTTACTTTTAGATAGTAACGTCAATTTATACGCTCTTACCTAGTAATATTCGTATATAGAAAAACCTCTCTAATAAAATAGAGAGGTTTCTCCTTATATACGAATCTCTTTCCTGATCGTCTCCCTCGCCAAAAGAAAACTCATAATCACTTGCGCAGCTACTCGGCTCGTCATATCTCTGAAATCAAGAGTTGGATCAATTTCTACAATATCCATCCCTTGAACGAGAGGTTCTTTGCCAAGAAATTCAATCGCATCCAGTAAAGTCGCGCTATCCATTCCCCCAGGACCAATCGCTGGACAACCTGGCGCAAATGCTTGATCTAGTACATCCATATCAAGAGAAATATATATAGAAGTCACGCCTTGCTTTCTTAATACTTCGATACTTTCCGTCATAATATCTTTTATTTCTCGCTCTCGTACATCTTTCATTGTATACACTGTCACGCCATGTTCTTTTGCATATTCATGGTACGCTCGTGCATTTGAAAAATTACGAATACCGATTTGAACGAGTTGTTTTCCTGTAATAACACCATTTTCTAGTAAACTACGGAACGGTGTACCATTTGACGGACCACCATCTTCTAAGTTGCGCAAATCATGATGGGCATCAAATTGAATAATACCGACCTTCCCTTTACTATTTGCAAATCCTGTTATACTCGGAAAACTAATCGAATGATCCCCACCAAGAACGATTGGTATCATGTTCGGATTTACTTTCGTTACATGACCAACTGTTTTCGCAATTCGGTTATGACTTTCTTTTATATCCGTCACATGCATCGTAATATCTCCGCAATCATATAAGACACTTTCTTTCATATCATGTTCTTCTGTAATTGCGTACGTGCTATATGCATCTAACATCGCACGAATTGTTTTTGGAGCAAAACTTGCTCCTGAATGACTAATAGATGGTTTAGAAAGGGGTGCTCCAATTAAGGCCGCACCGAATATTTCCACGCCTTCCTCCCAATCTTTAATCATTTCACTCCATTTTGTCACTTCACGATCGATAAACTTGGCATTTTTCTTTAAATAGTGGCCGTGCTCCACGATTGTTCACCTCTTGTATATGCGATATTACCATTCTTCCATACTGTATTTACATGACTTACGCCGTAATGATACGGTACGTAAGCATAATTGTAAGCATCCCATAGCACTAGATCTGCCTTGCGACCTACTCTAATTTTCCCAGCTACATCGCCACGATTGATTGCGTAAGAAGAGTTAACTGTTACGGCATTCCAAACTTCTTCTGGTGTCATTTTCAACTTCAGCATTGCGATGCTCATAATAAGCTGAATGTTTTCCGTTGGACAGCTGCCCGGGTTAAAGTCTGTAGCTAACGCAACTGCAACACCTTCATCAATCATTTTTCGGCCGCGTGCAAAGCTTTCTTTATTTAAATAGAAAGTTGTTCCTGGTAATAAAGTCGCTACTGTATTAGAGTTTGCAAGCATTTCAATTCCTTTATCAGAAGCACCAACTAAATGGTCCGCTGATGCTGCACCAATTTCAGCCGCTGCTTCCGCACCACCAAGAGGGTCAATTTCATCCGCATGAATTTTCACATCAAATCCAAGCTCTTTCGCTTTTAATAAAAACTCTTTTGACTCTTCAACAGAGAACACACCTGTTTCACAGAAAATATCAACGAATTCCGCTAATTGCTTCTCTTTCATTTCTGGTAATAAATCTAACATCCATTGTAAAAATTCTTTCGATCTACCTTTATACTCTTTTGGAACTGCATGAGCACCTAAAAACGTTGACACTAAATCGATTGGATGTTCTTTTTGTAATTGTGCAGTTGCCTCTAATTGTTTCCATTCCGTCTCATCATCTAATCCGTAACCACTCTTCGCTTCTACAGTTGTAACTCCGAAAGATAGCATACGGTCTAAATGGAATTTCGCCTTTTGAACAAGCTCTTCTTTCGACGATTGTTTCGTTGCATTTACAGTTGAAAGAATACCTCCGCCTTGTTCTAAAATTTCTAAGTATGGAACTCCTTGTAATTTTAGCGCGATTTCATTTTCACGAGATCCACCAAATACAAGGTGGGTATGCGGATCAACAAGACCAGGAGAAACCATTTTCCCGCCACAATCAATAACTTCTTTTGCCTGAAGTCCTTTTGCTTCTTCTGCTGTCCCAACGAAAGTGATTACACCATTTTCAATTCCAACCGCACCGTTTTCGATAACAGGAAGCGTGTTCATCGCTTCCCGTCTTAACAAGCCATCTTCTTGATCCATTGTTAGTAATTGACCGATATTTATTAGTAAAGTGTCCAGCATGTTTTTCTCCTCCTTATTTCATCATTGGAATGTTAACGCCTTTTTCTTTCGCAGTTTCCACAGCTAAGTCATACCCTGCATCCACGTGACGAACAACACCCATACCAGGGTCAGAAGTTAATACGCGCTCAATACGTTTTGCTGCTGCTTCTGTTCCATCTGCAACGATAACCATTCCAGCGTGAAGTGAATAACCCATACCAACGCCGCCACCGTGGTGAACAGATACCCAGCTTGCACCGTTTACACTGTTAATTAATGCATTCAAAATTGGCCAGTCAGCTACTGCATCACTACCATCTTTCATCGCTTCTGTTTCACGGTTTGGAGATGCTACTGATCCGCAATCTAAATGGTCACGACCGATAACGATTGGTGCTGATAATTCACCATTTGCAACCATTTCATTAATAATGCGACCAAATTTCGCGCGCTCACCGTAACCAAGCCAACAAATACGTGACGGAAGACCTTGGAACTCAACTTGCTGACGAGCCATACGGATCCAGTTACATAAATGCTCATTATCAGCAAACTCACGTAAAATTACTTCGTCTGTTTTATAAATATCTTCTGGGTCACCAGAAAGTGCTACCCAGCGGAATGGTCCTTTTCCTTCGCAGAATAATGGACGGATAAATGCTGGAACGAATCCTGGGAAATCGAATGCATTTTTCAAACCTTCATCAAAAGCAACTTGGCGAATGTTATTTCCGTAATCAAATGTAATTGCGCCTTTTGCTTGCATAGTAAGCATGGCTTCTACATGTTTTGTCATGCTTTCTTTTGATAATTGTACGTAGCGCTCCGGATCTTCTTCACGAAGTTTTGCTGCTTCTTCTAACGTGTAACCTATTGGAATATAACCGTTTAATGGATCATGAGCAGATGTTTGATCTGTAACTAAATCTGGCGTAATATTACGCTTCACTAGCTCTGGTAAAATCTCTGCCGCATTTCCTAATAAACCAATAGAAATCGGTTCTTTCTTCTCTTTATACTCGTTCGCAACCGTTAATGCTTCTTCTAATGATTCTGTATACATATCACAGTATCTCTTTTCAATACGACGATCAATGCTGCGCTTATCAACATCAATAGCGATAACAACACCGCCATTCATCGTTACAGCAAGAGGTTGTGCACCGCCCATACCACCTAAACCAGCAGTAAGTGTTAATGTACCTTTTAATGAACCACCGAAATGTTGACGTGCCGCTTCACCAAACGTTTCATATGTTCCTTGTAAAATACCTTGTGTTCCAATGTAAATCCAGCTACCTGCTGTCATTTGTCCATACATCATAAGACCTTTTTTCTCTAGTTCACGGAAGTGATTCCAGTTCGCCCACTTCGGTACTAAGTTTGAGTTCGCTAAAAGAACGCGAGGTGCATCTTCATGTGATTTAAAGATTGCAACTGGTTTTCCTGATTGAACAAGTAATGTTTCATCGCTTTCTAACGTTTTTAATGAATCTACAATTGCATTGTAGCTTTCCCAGTTACGAGCTGCCCGGCCGATTCCACCATATACAACTAATTCTTCTGGCTTTTCAGCAACTTCCGGATCTAAATTGTTCATTAACATACGAAGTGCAGCTTCTTGCACCCACCCTTTCGTTTGTAACTCCGTACCTCTTGGCGCGCGAATTGTTTGTTTAACTTTTTCCATTTCAATCTCTCCCTTTTCTCATTTTATAGTGCTGCGTTTACATCTAATCTTTCTTTGATCGAATAATTCGTTTTTAACCAATGCGCAATATTTTCAATATCCGTTGAGAATATACGGTCATTTGTAATAGAAGGCACTTGCTGACGACCTTGATGATAGAAACTTTTCGTCACTGTACTCATGTTTTCAATACCGCGATATTCTGCAGCTTGCATCGCACAAATCATCTCAATTGAAAGAACACGTCTTACGTTTTGAATAATTTGATGTGCATGGCGTGAAGCGATTGTTCCCATACTTACGTGATCTTCTTGGTTAGCTGATGACGGGATTGAATCAACACTCGCCGGATGTGCTAACGTTTTATTTTCAGAAACTAGTGACGCTGCAGCATATTGCATAATCATTGCACCAGACTGAAGTCCTGGTTCTGGACTTAAAAATGGTGGTAAATCGTTTAATTGCGGATTCACTAAACGCTCAATACGACGCTCTGAAATATTTGCAAGTTCTGCCATTCCTACTTTTAAGAAGTCCATCGCAAATGCAATTGGTTGACCGTGGAAATTACCACCTGAAATTACTTTTTCCCCGCCATCAAAGATTAGCGGATTATCCGTTGCTGCATTCATTTCAATTTCTAATTTTTCTTTCACATAATTTAAAACTTGCCAAGAAGCACCGTGTACTTGCGGAATACAGCGAAGTGAATATGCATCCTGCACACGTAGTTCTCCTTGTTTTGTTGTTAATTTACTATCATGAAGGATGTCACGAATTCTGCTCGCTACTTCCACTTGCTCTTTATAACCACGTGCTTTATGAACATTTTCATCAAATGCATCAATAATGCCTTGTAAACCTTCAATTGTCATAGATGCAATTAATTCAGCTTGATAAGCCGTTGCTTCTGCTTCTATATAAGAAAGAACTCCTTGCGCTGTCATCGCCTGCGTACCATTAATTAACGCTAGGCCTTCTTTCGCTTCAAGTTCAATTGGCTCAAGACCTTCTTCTGTAAGAGCGACCATTGCATGAACGCGTTTTCCTTTATAGAACACTTCACCTTCGCCTAATAATACGAGCGCAAGATGAGATAAAGGTGCTAAATCGCCACTCGCACCAAGTGAGCCTTGTTGTGGAACAACTGGGTGAATTTTACGATTTACAAACTCAAGAAGCATATTTACAACGAGCGGTCTAACACCAGATACTCCTTTAAGCATCGTGTTTGCTCGTAAAATTAACATACCGCGTGATACTTCTTCAGGGAATGGCTCGCCTATCCCACATGCATGTGACTGAATTAAATTATGTTGAAGTGCCTTTACATCATCTTTTTGAATTAGCACATCACTAAACTTTCCAAATCCAGTTGTAATACCGTAAACGACTTTTCCGTCCTCTACAATTTTCTCAACTACTTCGCGGCACTCCGCCACCTTTTGCATACTAGTTGGACAAGCTGTTACACCTTCTCCTTCAAGTAACAACCTCTTCATTTCTTCAATTGTCAATGTGTGTCCTGTTAACGTAATCATTGTTTTTCCTCCTTAAAAAGGCAAAAGGGGACCTTATCTTTTTAAGACAGACTTCTGTCCTAAAAAAGTAAGGCCCCCTTCTAACTAATAGACTATGGGCAAATCATATGTGATTAATTCCTAAACCAATCGCCTCATGCTCAGATCCTTTTACAGGTGCACCAATCGTTCCATATAATGCAACAGCAACCCATTCGCCCTCTTTTTTTCCGTCGTATGGTGTACCGCGCACAATCGCAAAGCGAAGTCCTACTGTACGAAGAACGTCTGCTAACTGAATTTGACCTCTCGTCACTCCGTACAAAGCTTCCATAATTGCGTGATAAAGTGCATGTGTTTCTCTGTAAACGTCTGTTTCAATAACTTGGTTGCTCTTAGCCGCTGTTTCCATTGCTGCGACAACCTTTTGCGAATTCATCGAACCCACTTTCCCCGTACAATACTTCCAACCTTTTGGGATAGATAATACAGGGCTTTCATTCTCATCCGCAAGTGCCAACAGCATGGCCATACGACCAATTCGATGTGTTCCTTGAAGAAGCATGTGACTCTCTCATTTCTTTTAATTATTTGAATATTTCTTAATTTAAGAATATATGAAAACGGTTAAATCGTCAATAGTTTAAACTCACATTCAAACAATTTTTTCATCTCCTCCATTTGTGTACACAAATGATTTACACAAATTTTTCAGGCGTGTTATAGTCTCACTAACCGATACAAAGGGGAGAGATTTCAGTGACAAAGCGAAAAGATATTCATTTTCGAATTGAAGAAAAATTACTTGAAAGGTTTGAAGCTGCACTCCATTACGAAGGCTTAAAGAAAACCGACGTATTAACGCACGCAATTCAGCAATTTTGCACGAAGGTGGAATGCGAAAAGATGAATGATGTAAAACGCCAATACAACGTAAGCAAACATTTACAAACTCGTATCGATACGCATAAACATTATGAAGAAAAACATGTGAATTTAGATAAAGTCGTCATGGATCATTTACAACTTCAAGGAGACGAGAAAATATTAGAGGTTGGATGCGCTAACGGAAAATTTCTTTCCCTTTTGCAAGCGAATGGCCATAAAGGTCAATTAACAGGTTTTGATCAATCAGAAGCCATGCTCTCTGAAGCCACTAAAACGAATACTTTAATTGAATGGAGACTAGGTGACGCTGAAAAACTTCCTTTTGAAGCCAATTGCTACGACTGGATCGTCGCAAGACATATGTTATATTACATGAAAGATGTTGAAAAAACCATCCAAGGGTTCCATAAAGTAATACGTCCTGGTGGCTCACTTTTAGCTACAACAAATTCTGACGTTACATTACCTCGTATAGTTGAAATGTGTAACCGCATGTTAGACGCATTTGATTTACCGAAAACAACATCTTCAGTCACGCCATTTTGTTTGGAAAATGGTAAAGAGATATTACAGTCTGTTTTTCCAACTGTTGAAGAAGCAGTTATTCATAATGCTCTCGTTTTTCATCATGCTACTCCAATTGTAAACTATATTTCTAGCATGTTTCCGTCGCTAAATATACCTGATAATACACATCTTCACGAGGAAATGAAGGAATGGCTAAAAGAAGAAGTAAAAAATGAATTGTTACTTCATAACGGTATATGGCGCGATCCAAAAACGTTAGCCATTTATCGATGTCAAAAAGAAAAAAGCTAGCATTCGCTAGCTTTTACATATTTTTAAGTAAAAGCTCCTCCATCATCACATTCCCCTTACCGCTGTAAAAATTTATATTATGTTCGTTTGTTACCCCAAAATAAGAGGCAATCGCTATTCCAAATGGCACAAATGCATGCCCCTGTGCTGTAATAATATTTGAATGTTGCACAACTTCTTCATACACAAAATTTTCTACTGGAAAACAATCTAATTTTCTATAATCCATAGTTACTGTATATGAGTTTTCTTTGAATAAGCCTGCTTTTGCTAGCGCATACGGTCCAGCACAAATAGCAGCTACTAATTTTTCTTGTTCGTGAAATTGACGGATGACTGCAAAGAGTCCTGCCGCATCCTTCATATGTATCGCATCTCCGCCTGGAATAATAATTCCCTCATATTCTTCCACACGCACTTCTCTTAATTCTATATGTGGTTGCACTTGCAAACCCGTTTCACTTATAATCAATTCTTTTGTTAAACCTGCTGTAATGATTTCATATTTGTTTTTCAGCAATGCCGTTGCTACTGTTATTTCAAACTCCGCAAATGTTGGGTATACAAATAAAAGTATTTTTTTCATAGCCCTCTTTCCTTTAACCAATCCATAAAATATACTTCTAATTCTTCTGCTGTTAATCTATTCGTGTCCACATAAGTTATAGGAAATTGTTTATACCAGTCTTTTTCAGTTTCTACTAATTTAAATTGCTCCTCAAATGTACTTCGCTTTCTTGTTCTATCGTTATTTTTTCTATCATATACATTCTTTTTCGTCACATCTAAATAAAAAATAGCATCTGAACGGCATTCTCTTAATTTATATAATTCATCTTTCAATTCAGTTTCTATATCCCACTCTTTCCCTATAATCATTGGATAAAAAAGTGTATAAAATTCAATATCTTCAGGTCCACGATCAAAAATAACGACTGAACCCTTCGCATTTTGAAACTCCTTTATTTTAGCTTCTATAAACATTTTTTGATTTACTATAAACCCTTCTTTTGAATTCATATCCAAATTTAATTGTTTTCGCTTTTCTACAATTGGATAAGGATTTTCATATATAACTGAAAGCCCATATCGTTCTAATCTTTTAGCCAATGTTGTTTTTCCACTTGCCATCGGTCCTTGGAGTGAAATTACATATGCCATCCCTCTCATTCCCTTGCACTTTAGTACATTCATAATATACAGAATTTTTAAAACTATCAACAAAATATATATCATCTTGTTTCTTATTCTTATGTAACTTATAATAAAAAATAGAGATTATGACGGACGCATCAATAATGTAAGCTTGGAAATCCAAGCTTACATTATTTTTTGCTTTCCCTTTTCTAATAAAAAGAGTATACTAGTTTAGAACGTATGTTCTTAATGATTACATACAGTAAGGAGATAAGACAATGGTATACGATACAAAAGCAATTTCTTGGAATGAGTCTTTAAAACAACTTCAACGCCACTATACAAACAAACAAGTTGACCGAAAAGAATTTGAGGATATTGAACTGATGGAATTCTTCCGCGATAACGACTACATTTCTTTACCTACACATATAAGTGGCCTATCAACAGCACGTTTTACTTCTTACTCTATTTTCACAACTGAAGATAAAGATCGTAAAGTTGGCACATTAATCATTGAATATGTAGAAGATGATAATAATAATTTATGTGTTGAACAACTATACTTTGTTTAAATGATAACGCTTGGTCAAAATGACCAAGCGTTCTTGCTTTCTATGAATCTCACTGTTTATAATATGAATAAAAGAAAACCGCAATCATTAAGGGGGGATACGCTTGCTCGAAGGATGGTTCAGTTGGTTTATTGTGCTATGGACTGTTATTTTATTAGGACTTATGTCTATCGGTGGATACTTTATGTTCAGAAAATTTTTAAAACGATTACCAAAAGAAGATGGTATGTCCATTTTAGATTGGGAAGAGCACTATATTAATAAAACTAGGCATTTATGGAATGATGAACAAAAACAATTATTAGAAGAGCTCGTAAGTCCTGTTCCAGAACTATTTCGCGATGTCGCTAAATCAAAAATTGCTGGCAAAATCGGAGAACTTGCCTTACAAGAAAAAGCCTCTCAAATTACACAAGATTTAATTATTAAAGGGTATATTATCGCTACACCAAAACGTGATCATAAATTTTTAGTAAAAAAACTACAAGAAAAAGAAATTGATTATTCTCATTATGAATCTTTACTGACAAAATCCTCCTCATAAAAGAAAGATTGCTAGCTTATAGCAATCTTTTTTAACTTACAGTTACAGATTTTTCGGCTGTTAATCTAGCTTCTGCCAAATCTATTTGTAATCCAACCGCACTTGTATAAATCGTATCCCCTGTACCTGTAATATTTACTTGTGTAGATGTCGTATTTGGTGCAATAGAACCTGTTGCATTTACATTTGTAATATCAAATTCAGCTCTTGCATTTGCATTTGTAGTTGTTCCTGAAAAATTCCGATCCGCAAAACTACCAATTGTATTTAAATTTCCGTTAATATCATTCACTTGCCCTCTAAAAAAATTTCCTGATGGATTATTCGGTCCCGTTAATGTCACAGAATTCAACTGAAAATTATCACCCGTAAAGTTCGGATCACCATTTACTGCCATTACAAAGGCTCGCGCTGTCACTGTTCCTGTAGCTGGCGTAAAAAATCCTGAAATGGTTTGTGGTGTACCTGATAATAAAAAACCTGGAAATAAGCTTACATTTCTCATTGGATAAGAGGAATCACGATAAACTACAATTAAAGACCATCCAGCACCATAACCAACTGGCTGACGCGTAGGTAATCTCGTTACACTATATCTTCCTGCCGCTCGATTCGGTAAACCTTGCAGTAAAGATGTGACGTCTGCTGCTCGGTTATAAACATTTGCTATAAAAGGGAGATTTGTCCCTTCTGATGACCATGCTGAATTAATTGTCACTTGTGTACTCGTTCCATCAGGCGTAACTAAATTTGGAGGATTCGCATCAACAACAGCAGTTGTAACAGCCGTATCCAATCCACCTGACCAAACAAGTAACGCAAAATCTACAACCGCCGTAGCTGGAACGATAGTAGTCGATGGATTTAATTCAGCCCATGAGCCATCTAATGTCCAATCATTTGTTGTACCTCCAAATGTATTCGGATCTGTCGATGAAGGAACTCCTCCAAAAGTAGAATCCGTATTTAATGTTATAAGTGCATTGTAAGCAAAGTTTGTATTTGCAGTACCGCGCATTCCCATCGTATTACCCGTATGCATCATAAATAAGTTATCATTTTTACCGTAAGCTTGAACGAAAGCCAAAAGAATTCCTCCCTATTAATTTACGAGAATTTTTCTATCAATTTAACTTACAGTTACTGATTTTGTAGCAGTTAGACGTGCCTCTCCTAACTCTATTTGCAAACCTACAGCACCAGCATAAAGATAGTCAAATGTATTTGGGATATTTCACTGTCGTAGAAGTTGATCCAGCTGTTAACACCCCATTTGCAGGTACATTTGTCACATCAAATTCTGCACGCCGATTAGTCGCAGAAGTACCAATGGGCATATTTCTATCCCCAAAACTTCCGACTGTATTTAAATTCCCCAAATAATTATTTACTTGTGAAGCAAAAAAGTTGTTTATTAAATTATTAGGTCCTGAAAGTCCCGTACCATTTAAGTTAAATCTATCACCTGTCGCATCTGTATCACCATTTATCGCCATTGTAAATACACGAGCATTAACTGGTGCTACAGCAGGAGTGATAAAATTTGAAATCGTCGCCGTCTCACCCAATGTAGAAATGAGTAACCCAGTATATAAACTAACATTCCTAACAGGATATGAATTATCACGATATACAACAACTAATGCCCACCCTACCCCTGTTCCTTGCAAAGGTGGATTTGCTGTTGGAACACGTTCTACAAAATAATCACCTACAGCACGATTAGGAAGTCCTTGAAGAATACTCGTCACATTAGCTGCACGTGTATAAATCGTACCTTGAAATGTCCCACTCGACCTTGTTTCTCCCCACGCAGGCGTACTTGTAATAGTGTGAGTCACATCATCCGGAGTTCTGAATGTTGGAGTATTCGCATTTACTACCTCTTCTGTAACAGTACCTCCCAATGTTCCTTGCCAAACTAACATCGCAAAATCTACAGTTGCTGTTGCTGGTACGTCTGTTAGTGAAGGATTTAACTTTGCCCATGAACCATTTAATGTCCAATCATTCGTCGTTCCTGCAAAGGTATCCGCATCTGTGGAAGACGGCACCCCAGCAAAACTCAAATTTGTATTTGTGGAAATTAATGCGTTATATTGATATGCAGTAGCTGTCGTAATACCGCGCATCCCTAACGTATTTCCTGTATGCACCATAAAAAGCGAATCTGTTTTTGTATATGTTTGTACAAAGGCCAACAACCTCACTTCCTTTCTATTAAAAGTAATATTTTCTCGCTATTTCATTTAATGCGAGCAAAACGAAAAAGTTCCATTTATATACGTACGAGCTAATTTAGGCAAAAAAAAAGCCTTTGCCTATTCCTATTCATTTATATTTGAATAGGATGCAATGACGAGCTCATTTTTCATATTTTTTTACAAATAGAACCAGCTTTCAATTTTAAATGGATACTATTTGTAAATGTCTAACTATTGATCGGATTTAAATTCATTTAGAAAGGACGAATCTAATGGCAATAGCAACAATAGGAAGTCGTTTAACCTATACAATCGTTGTCCAAAATACCGGAACACTACCTGCACAAAACGTTACATTTACAGACCCTATACCTGCTGGCACCACTTTCGTTCCAAACAGTGTAACTGTTAATGGTACTCCAACAGCCGGCAATCCTTCAACTGGAATTCCTATTAATAATATTCCGGCTGGTGGCTCTGTTACAATTACTTTCCAAGTAGATGTAACAAGTATTCCTACCCCACCTGTCGCCAGTAACGTAGCATCATTTGGATACGAATTTCAACCTGCACCTAACGCACCCACTATCACACGTACAACAACAAGCAATATAGTTAATACAGATATTTTCACAGCTAATGTCGCATTAACAAAAGCAGTAGATAAAACAATTGCTACTATCGGTGATACGATTACGTATACAATTACGGCCACAAATCAAGCCCCATTAGCTGCTAATAATGTTATCATTACAGACACACCTCCTGCCGGCACATCGTTCGTACCGGGTAGCGTTACAGTTAATGGTACTTCTACTACAGATAATCCTGCTACTGGAATAAATATAGGAACGATTGCTGCAAACGGGAATGCTACAATTACGTTTCAAGTTCGAGTTAATACTCTCCCTACACCTAACCCTATTCCAAATAGTGCAACTTCAAGTTTTCAATATAATCCACCAAACCAACCACCAATTAACAGAAACTCTACAAGTAATATAGTTGAAACACAAATTAATGCTACTATCATTAATCCAACTAAAAGTGCAAACCAACAAATTGTAAATATTGGTGACATCATTACGTATACGATTACCATTCCAAATAACGGTAATATTTCAGCGACAAACGTTTCTATCACAGACCCTATCCCTACTGGCACTACTTTTATTCCCAACAGTGTTACAGTTAATGGAACGGCACAATCTGGCGTAACTCCAACAAATATTCCGCTAGGTACAATTCCTGCTGGTCAAACTACAACTGTCACATTTCAAGTCCAAGTCACTTCCCTTCCAGCTAACGGAACGATTACTAACGAAGCAAATGTAACATTTACGTCGCAACCGAATCCGGCTGAACCCCCAACAACCACTACGATAACACCACCTCCAACAACTACTTCTGTACGAACTGCAATTGTAAATCCAACAAAAACTGCTAGTCCACAAATTGCTGATATCGGTGATATTATTACGTATACGATTACTGTACCAAATACAGGAAACATCGCTGCAACGAACGTTATTGTAACTGATCCAATTCCAAGTAGCACTACATTTATTCCGAATAGCGTCACAATTAACGGTACTTCACAACCTGGCGTAAATCCTTCTGGTGGTATACAAATTGGTACAATCGCAGCTGGTAATACTGTCACTGTCACTTTCCAAGTTCAAGTTACCTCTCTCCCAGAGAATGGCCTAATCCGAAATATCGGAACCACAACATTTACGTATCAACCAGATCCTACAAAACCAGCTATTACAACAACAAAACCTACACCACCTACTACTACTCCTGTTAACACCGCTATTACAAACCCTGTTAAAACGGCGGATAAAACTACTGTTGATATTGGTGATGTTATTACGTATACGATTACTTTCACTAATGATGGTACGATCCCTGCTACAAATGTAGTTTTTACTGATACCATTCCTACTGGTACAACATTCATTCCGAATAGCGTAATCTTAAATAATGTACCGGTTCCAAATTCAAATCCCGCACTAGGAATCCCGGTTGGAACAATTAATCCCGGTGAAACCAAAACACTATCTTTCC
Source organism: Bacillus cereus group sp. BcHK124 (assembly GCF_027712065.1). Classification (NCBI taxonomy): domain Bacteria; kingdom Bacillati; phylum Bacillota; class Bacilli; order Caryophanales; family Bacillaceae; genus Bacillus; species Bacillus cereus group sp. BcHK124. The sequence continues at coordinate 8,708 of NZ_JAQFPJ010000008.1, read as the reverse complement.
AAGTTCTTGTTACACAAATTCCAGCTGGCGGTGTTATTACAAACGAAGCTTCAACGACATATACGTACCAGCCAGATCCAACAAGACCGCCGGTTACCACAACCGAACCGACAGCACCTACTACAGTCTCTGTTAATACCGCTACAGTTAACCCTACAAAATCTGCTAATCGTACTTTCGTTGATATTGGTGATGTTATTACGTATACAATTAGTTTACAAAATAACGGCACTGTTCCCTCAACAAATATTGTACTAACAGATCCAATTCCAAACGGTACAACATTTATTCCAAATAGCGTCACGATTGATGGTGTCTCACAACCTAACAGTAATCCTGAAAACGGTATATCAATCGGTACTTTAAATCCAAATCAAGCAAAAACAATTACATTCCAAGTTCAAGTTACAAGTGTCCCGCCAAATGGAATTATAGAAAACCAAGGCAGTGTATCATTTAATTATATTGTTAATCCAAATGAGCCTCCTGTTACAACAACTACCCCAACTCCTAAAACTGAAACTCAAGTTGGGACCGTTATTACAGCGCCTACAAAATCTGCCGACAAACAAGTTGCTGATTTAGGAGATACGATTACCTACACGGTCACATTTACAAATAACGGGACCGTTCCGGCTACAAATGTAGTCGTTACAGACCCTACACCTAACGGGACTATTTTCGTTCCAAATAGTGTTACAATCGATGGCATTACAACGCCAGGAGCAGCCCCATCACTTGGTATACCACTTGGTACCATTTCTGTCGGAGAAACGAAAACAATCACGTATCAAGTTGTCGTTACAAACTTACCACCTGATGGAATAATTAGAAACCAAGCATCCTTCACTTACCAATATCAACCGAACCCAAGTGAGCCTCCTGTTACAACAACTACTACCACTCCAAGTGTAAACATTCCAATTAATAATCCTAATCCAACGACTACAAAATCTGCTGATCGACAAGTTGCTGATATAGGGGATACGATTACTTTTACTGTAACATTCCAAAATAGAGGGACCGTCCCCTCTACAAATGTTATTATAAAAGATGCACTTCCATCTGGTGTTTCTTTCGTTCCAGGTAGCGTTGTCGTAAATGGCACATCACAACTTGGAGAAAACCCTGAAATTGGTATACCCGTCGGCACTGTAAATCCCGGTCAAAGTATTACAGTTACGTTCCAAGGTGTAGTAAATAGTATCCCGCCCGGAGGAGTTATTAGAAATCAAGCAAATATTACATTCACATACGAGCCAAATCCAAATGAACCTCCCGTTACGACAACTATTACAACTCCTGAAACAGAAACAGCAGTTAATACCGCTACACTAAATCCACAAAAAACAGCAGATCGCTCCTTCGTTGCATTAAATGATGTCATTACCTATACTCTCTCATTTCAAAACACCGGTACTGTTCCTGCTACGAATATAACAGTAATAGATTCTATCCCTGCCGGTACTGTATTTATTCCAGATAGTGTTACGATTAATGGGATTCCTCAAGCAGGAACAAATCCATCATCAGGAATTTCACTTGGAACTTTAGCGCCATCCGAACGCGCAACGATTACTTTCCAAGTACGAGTAATAAACATCCCTGCTAGCGGCGAAATCCGAAATCAAGGTAGTGCAACATTTAATTATCAACCGGATCCAAATTTACCTCCAGTCACAAAAACAGAAACAACTCCTGAAACAACGACTCCTATCCAAACTGTAGTCATAAGTCCAACAAAAACAGCAAACCTTACGTTTGCAGAAATTGACGATATTGTAACTTATACTGTCACATTTACAAACCAAGGAACTATACCTGCTACTGGTGTAACAATTACAGATTCTTTGCCACCGGGTACAACTTTTATTACGAATAGTGTTACTGTAAACAATGCCGCTCAACCCGGCGTAAGTCCAGTCACAGGAATTCCTGTTAGAACAGTTAATCCCGGCGAGACAGTTACTGTTACATTCCAGATTCAAATAAACGCTATTCCTCCTAATGGAAAAATAGAAAATACAGCAAGTGTTACCTACACTTCTCAGCCTAATCCAAGCGAACCTCCTATTACAACAACAGAAACGACTCCTACCGTAACTTTACCTGTTCGTACCGCTAACCCGAACCCGCAAAAAACAGTGGATCGTGAGTTTGCAAGTATTGGTGATACGCTCACTTATACAATTACCCTTCAAAATACCGGTAATATACCTGCAACTGATGTCATTATTACAGATTCTGTCCCTACTGGAACTACATTTATCCTTGGTAGCATTACGATTAATGGCATTCCACAACCTAATTTGACCCCTGAAACAGGAATCCCAGTTGGCACATTAAACCCTAGACAAATAGTGACTGTTACTTTAGAAGTACAAATAACAGCTTTACCACCAAATGGCATTATCTCAAATGAAGCAAATGTCACTTACACATCTCAACCAGATCCGACACTCCCGCCTATTACAACAACCACACCGACTCCAATCGCAGAAACAATTGTACAAAATGCAGAATTAGAGTCAACAAAAACAGTAGATTTGCCAATCGCTAACATTGGCGATGCACTCACTTATACAATCACCCTTGAAAACACTGGAAATATTCCTATGACAAATGTATCTGTCATTGATCAACCACCAGTAGGCACACAATTTATTGTAGATTCTGTTACAGTAAATGGCCTTTCACAACCAGGTGTTGATCCAAGCATTGGGATACTCATTGGTACAATACAACCAAATCAAATAATAACCATTACGTTCCAAGTAACGATTACGAATATACCTCCTAACGGGGTTGTTACAAATGTTGGTTCAGTCAACTTTACCTCTCAGCCTAATCCAAATGAACCTCCTATTACAGAAACAGAAGAAACACCACCAGTTAATACTGAAATCATTAACACCATTATTAATCCAGCAAAAACAGCTGATCGTAACAATGTTGATATAGGTGATATTATTACGTACACTGTTACATTCCAAAATTTACAAACAGTACAACTGACAGACATCGTCTTTACAGACCCAATCCCAACAGGAGCTACTTTCATTCCAAATAGCGTTACAATTAACGGCACTCCAACTAGTAATGTAGATCCAGCTCTTGGCATACCTCTTGGCACATTAAACCCTAGTGAATCGATCATTGTAACTTTCCAAGTTCGTGTTGTTTCAATACCCCCAAACGGAATTCTTATAAATGAAGCTACTATCACCTACACATTCCAGCCTAATCCTGGAGAACCTCCAGTAACAGTAACTACACCGACTCCACCTACTACTACAAATGTCAATACCGCAACAACGAACCCTACAAAATCCGCTGATAAAGCATTTGCTTTATTAGGTGACACAATCACCTATACAATCTCCTTACAAAATACAGGAACTGTCCCTGCAACAAATGTACTTGTAACCGATCCTATTCCAGCTGGTACTACTTTCATTCCGAATAGCGTTACGATAAACGGCATTCCACAACCAGGTATCGTTCCTAGTTCCGGAATTCTTATCGGTACATTAGAACCTAACACTTCAGCCGTCGTAACTTTCCAAGTTCAAGTAACTTCGATACCACCGACAGGTTTTATTGAAAATGAAGGGATCGTTTCATTCCAATATCAGCCAGACCCTACTAGACCACCTGTATCTGTTACTACACCTACACCTACTACAAAGACGCAAGTAAGTGAAGTTACTATTAATCCTAACAAACAAGCTAACCCTCAAGTTATTAATCTCGGTGATACTGTCACATATACAATTACGTTCCAAAATGTCGGGAATATTAATGCGACAGATGTTATTATTACAGACCCTACTCCATCTGGTACTACTTTCATTCCGAACAGCGTTACGATTAATGGCGTCACGCAACCTGGAACAAATCCAAATAATGGTGTAAACGTTGGGACTGTAACTCCAGGACAAATTGTTACATTAACTTATCAAGTTACTGTAACTGAACTCCCACCAGACGGTATTATTAAAAACACTGCAACTGTCACTTACACATTCCAGCCAAACCCTAGCGAACCCCCTATTACTATTACAGATCCTACTCCAACTGTTGAAGTAGCCGTTATTACACCTACACCTAACCCAAATAAACTAGCAGACAAACAAATTGTAGATATAAATGAAATCATAACGTATACTGTAACCTTCCAAAATCGCGGATCAGTCCCTGCAACTTCCGTTATCATTACTGATCCGTTAGCAAATGGATTAACGTTTCTTCCAGGTACTGTTGTAATAAATGGCATTCCAGATCTTGGAGCAAATCCTGTTGTAGGTATACCTGTTGGAACAGTCAATCCAAACGATACAATTACTGTTCAATTCCAAGCAAGAGTCACAAGTGTACCACCTGGTGGTATTATTCGAAATCAAGCAACTGTTACTTTCACATATGAACCAGGTCCTGGTGAACCTCCTATTACAATTACAGACCCTACTCCAATTAACACAACGAATGTAAATACAGCTATATTAAATCCGAAAAAAACAGCCACGCCGGAAACAGTTACTTTAGGTGATATCATTACGTATACGATTTCTCTCCAAAATACAGGTACCATTCCTGCTAATCATATACTTGTAACTGATACAATTCCTATCGGTACTTCGTTCATCCAAAATAGTGTCACAATTAACAACGTGCCGCAACCAACTGCAAATCCATCAGCAGGCATCCCAATTTCAACACTTGCTCCTTCTGAATCCGCAACGATTTCTTTCCGTGTCCTAGTTACTTCAATTCCACCAAGCGGAGAAATTCAAAACCAAGGTAACGTTTCCTTCCAGTACCAACCCGATCCTACTAAACCACCTGTATCCGTTACTACGCCTACACCTACTACAATTACTCCTGTAAACGTTGGGACTATTAATCCGATAAAAACCGCTGATAAATCCATCGTTTCAGTAGGTGATACGATTACATTTACTATCACATTCCAAAATGAAGGTACGATTCCTGTCACTGACATTTCTGTTACAGACTCACTTCCTGTCGGCACATCATTCGTTCCAAATAGTGTCACAATTAATAACATTCCCGTTCCAAACGCAAATCCATCCACAGGCATTCCAGTCGGAACTCTTAATCCAACAGCATCCGTAACTATTTCATTCCAAGTACAGGTTATTACACTTCCAGCTAATAGAATGATTACAAATATCGCATCCATTACGTATACTTCTCAACCCGACCCGACTAGACCACCTATCACAACAACGACTACAACACCACCAATTACGATAGAAGTAAACCCTAATGAGCCAAACACATTTATTAAGACCGCAAATGTAAATAGCGCCCATCTCGGTGATTTCATCACATATACACTTACCTTTACTAACAATGGCACCATCCCAGTAAATAACGTACTCATTACCGACCCACTTCCTCCTGAAGTTACTTTCTATCCAAATTCAGTAACTGTAAATGGAGTAGCACGTCCCGGAACTAACCCAACTATCGGTATTCTTATCAATACTGTTAATCCAAGTGAATCCGTTGTTGTTCGTTTTATCGTTCAAGTAACAGCAGAGCCACGAAATGGTCTCATTCGAAATACCGCCCGCATTCGCTATACACTCAGACCAGATCCTACTAAACCACCGATTTCCGTTGATGAAACTTCAGAGCCAAACATTATTCCGTTTATCGGTCCGTTCGTCTCACCAAATTTAAATTGTTTCTTTAATGGGGAACGTTTTATCCGGCGCGGTTGGAATAGAAGATGTTAGCAATATAAAATAAAAAGACAGCGCCTTTGACGCTGTCTTTTTATTTTATACATATACAGTTTTTAAGTTAATTTCATATCTTTTTCATTATAAAAACCATCTTCTTTTTCCATTTCCTTCTGTAATTTCGTAAAGGAACGGTACATTGCAATTCTCCATGACACAATCATCGCAAATGCCAGTAAGAAGAACATACCACTAAGTTGTCCTAAATCAAGAGATTGGCTTAAGTATGTTTTAAATACAATCCGCACGACAAGTAATCCAATTAATATAAAAACAAATGCTTTGGAACGCTTCAAATAAATCTCTTGTCCTCTAATCTCAAATTTAGATGTTTTAATAAGAAAAATAGAGAAAAACAAACCGACGCCAATTGCTTCTAACATTTCTGCTGGAGTTAATCGAAATTCAGGAAAAACATACATCAACGCTCCCGTACTCATAAAAAATGGTGGAAGTATAATTTTTTTCAATGTTGCAGGTTTCTTAGCTGCTTTTAAACGAATAAACATCGCACCAACAGCCATACAAACAGCAACGATACTGGATAAAACAACTATGTTCATATTTTCTCATCCTTTTTTGTGGCTATATGCAAAATATACTTTCATTATATGCTTTTCCGTTAGTATTTCCAACATTTTCACAGAATAATACTAAAAACCCGTAAAACCACCAAATAAACTTGAGAAATATACGATAATTTTTGTCATCCAGTTAAAATATAAGAAGATACCCATGATAATCATAATGTATCCCCCGATTTTCATGAACTTCATACTGTTTCTTTTAATCCAAGACATTTTCGTAATAAAGAATGATAGTACGAAGAACGGGATAGCAAATCCAAGTATGTATGCGATCATATAAATCATTGCTGATTCTGGATTTGTTGCTGCTAATCCAATAACCGATACTAAAATAGGTCCTGTACAAGGTGTCCATCCTGCCGCAAATGCCAATCCAATTAGAACAGATCCAAAATAACCACTCGGACGATTCTTAAATGTAAATTTACGGTCTTGCATTAAAAACTTCGGCTTAAATACACCGACAATAATGAAACCGAACACGATGATAAATATACCACCTAACTGTCTAATTAAATCTTTATAATTCGTAAAAATGCCCCCGATAAAGCTTGTACCAAATCCAATTGCAATAAATATAATTGAAAATCCAAGTAAGAAAAACGCTGTATGTATCATACTTCTTTTGCGAAGCATTGCATTTTCTTCTTTCAACTCAGAAACCGACATACCTGTTATGTACGATAAAAATGCCGGATAAAGCGGTAAGCAACATGGGGAAATAAATGATAAAAACCCAGCACCAAACGCTAAAAAAATACTAATATCTTGCATTATTCCACTCCTCTCCTTACATATTGTAGCAAAAACATATAAAAATACTATGAACAATTCGTGAAATCACTTTTCCAACGTGATAATAAGAAAAACTACCCTTTCACACTTTTTCTAAAAAAACGTTTTCATTTCCTTCTATTTATATAGAAAAATCTCAATTACACTACAAAACCTCTCTAATGTTATTAACATAACAAAGGTAATATAGTTTCTCAAATGATTAGCATGTTATTCGTACGTTTATATACATATTGATTAAAAAATATTTTTTTCAAATGCTGTCTTTATACAATACAAACTTGATTTTACAATACTTCTATTATTACTAATTTCAAGATTATGCATAAATATCATACTTTTATTATTATTCTATAAAATGTCACACTTTTCTTTTATTTGACCCTTCATTTTTAATTTTGTATACTTCCCTCTAGTTATATATGTCCGTTACGGAACAATTTCATATAGATAGGAGGACTATTTCATGCTTCGTTATTCTCTTTTAGTTTTATTAGGAGCGTGTAGTTATGGGATTTTAGCTATTTTCGTTAAACTTGCATATGCAGAAGGATTTTCACTTGGAGAGGTAATTGGCAGCCAATATTTGTTCGGTTGGATTATTTTGCTTGCTATTACACTTCTATTTTCTAGACATCGTGTTCCATTAAAACAAGCTTTAATTTTATTCGTTGCAGGTACATCTGCAAGTTTCACTGGAATTTTTTATTATGCTTCATTAAAAACTGTACCAGCATCTATCGCCATTATACTTTTATTCCAATTCGTTTGGGTCGGAATTATTATTGAAGCAGTCGCAACAAAAACTTTACCTTCACGAGAAAAAGTTATTTCTGTTATTTTCTTACTTGCAGGTACATTTTTATCAAGTGGTTTACTAGAAAAATCAGCAGGTGATTTCGATACGACTGGAATTATATTAGGCCTATTATCTGCTGTTACATTTGCAACATACATTTTCGTGAGCGGAAAAGTTGCTGTTGAAGTACCTTCATTACCACGCGGTGTTCTTTTAATGGCTGGTGCTTTAACTTTAGTAATGATCGTATTCCCTCCAACATTTATTTTTAACGGTGCAATTTCTGAAGGACTTTGGAAATACGGTTTAGGTTTAGGAACATTCAGTATCGTCATTCCTTCTATCGCCTTTACAATTGGTATTCCAAAGATTGGTTCTGGCTTAGCGACTATTCTTGGCGCTGCAGAACTACCAGTTACAACTATTATGTCTGTATTCGTTTTAAAAGAAGCTGTACTATCTTCACAATGGTTCGGTGTATCCCTTATTTTAATCGGGATTGCAATCCCGCAAATTGCCTATGCAATGCGTGGACGTTATCGTGAACATCATACACATAAAAAAGTTGCTGCATAAAGTAAAGACTTACACAAGATAAACGAGAGAGGATTTTCATTTGAGAATCCTCTCTTTTATCAATTTGGCCAAGAAGACTCCTTCCTCAAGGAGCGTGAAGGGCGTAGCCCAGCGAGTAGGTGGGAGATGAATTGGCTTCGAACAAGAGATGGCAGGAAGTCATCTTAATTGTTCGACATA